>CAXNGD010000001.1:0-29737 GCA_964201575.1 Acetobacterales bacterium
CGTCCTGCAAACGAAGCTCAATCGTCGTCCGATCAACAATCGTCAGCGCGCGTCGGTGAGAACCCATCGGGACACCCTATCCTATAGGGCCTCCCGGCGGCGTTCGCTCCCAAACTTGAATCCGTCCTTCTTTTTGTTCACAAAAAGAAGAGTCTTCCTGCCCCTTGCCTTGGTCAATCCTCGACCGGGGCCCAGCCGTTCGCAACAAAGCAGGCCCGGCGTTCCTGGATGCGGGGGCGCAGGTGGTCGTCGGTGATGGTCATTTGCGGGGGTTCGAAATAGCCGCCGAACCAGGTGCAGCGGCCGCGGTTGTCGCAGGAGCGGATGGGGGGGACCCAGCGGGCGGGGAACATCACTTCCTCGCGCAGGCGCGGCGGCCAGAGGTTGTTGGCGTGGGCGTCGCACTGGGCCTGCATGGCGCGGAAATCGGCTTCAGTGGCGCCGGGCTTGGCCCATTTGGTGGCGCAGCCGGACAGCAGCAGCAGGGCGACGAGGAGGAGGGTGCGGGTCATGCGGCTTCGGCCAGGACCATGCGGCGGCGGGCGACGGGCATCGGGATGGCGGCGAACATATCCTTGGCGGCCTCGGTTATGGTGACGCCGGCGAAGCGGGGGAGGTAGCGCCGGCCGGTGCGTTCCCAGAGGCGGGCGCCGCGTTGCAGCAGGCGGATATTGCTGGGCGGCAGAAACAGGGCGGTGTCGCGGCGTTCAACGCGGAACAGGCTGGCGGCCATCAGGCGGCCGACCTGGCCAGGGGAGTAGGGGGTGCCGTGGCCGAAGGGGGTGCTTTCGAGATGGGCCCACATGCCGCTGCGGTTGGGGGTGACAACGAGGAGGCGGCCATCGTCCTTGAGCACGCGCCAGATCTCGCGCAGCAGGCGGCGGGCGTTTTCGGCGGATTCGAGGCCGTGCACCAATAGGACGCGGTCGAAGCAGAGGTCAGGGAAGGGGAGGGCGTCTTCCTCGGCGGTGCAGGAGAGGTTGGCGCTGCCGACCGGCCAGCGGGCGGCGCCGATCTGGGCGGGGGTGAGGGCGATGCAGCGGGCGGCTTCCTCGCGCCAGAGGCGGAGATAGGGGGCGGTGTAGCCGAGGCCGAGGACGGCCTGGCCCGGCAGGCTGGGCCAGAGCACGGACAAGCGCTCGCGCACCAGCATGGCGGCGAGGGCACCGCGGCGGGTGGCGTAGAACTCGGCGGCTGCGTGGGCGTCGGATACCATCTTCGCAGTATAGCAGCCCCGGTGCTATTGTGGGCGGATGATCACAGCAACGCTCATCCCCATCCTGCAAGACAACTACGCCTGGCTGCTGCACGACGCGCAAAGCGGGTGTCGCGCCATTGTCGATCCGGCCGAGGTGGACCCCGTGGTGGCCGGCATCGAGGCGGCGATCGCCAAGGAGGGCGGCACGATCGACATGATCCTGTTGACCCATCACCACGGCGACCACATCGCCGGCACCGATGCCATCCGGGCGCGCTATGGCATTCCGGTGGTGGGTGCGCGGGCCGATGCGCATCGGCTGCCGAAGCTGGACCGCGAGGTTTGGGAGGGGTCGGAGGTTGATATCGGAGCCTCGACGGCGTGGGTCTACGAGACGCCGGGGCATACGCGCGGGCATATCAGCTATTATTTCGCGGATGGCGGCGTTCTGCTGAGCGGCGACACGCTGTTCAGCCTGGGCTGCGGTCGGTTGCTGGAGGGGAATGCGGGCGAAATGTTCGCCAGCCTGATGAAGTTCGCCGCACTGCCGGGCGAGACGCTGGTGTGCTGCGGGCATGAGTATACCGAGAGCAATGCGCGGTTTGCGCGGCACGCGGACCCGGAGAACCTCGACCTGCTGGCCTATGCCGAGCGGGTCACGGAGCTGCGGGCGATGGGGATGCCGACGCTGCCGAGCCTGTTGTCCGACGAGATGGCATGCAATCCGTTCCTGCGCGCGGGGGATGTGGCGACGCTGGCGGATTTGCGCGGGCGGAAGGACAAGTTCTAGGAAGGAAGGGTTCTTTTTTGAAAAAAAGAACCAAAAAACTTTTATCCATTTGCACAGGTACCACCCGGAGATGCCGGGTGCAAATGGATATAGTCTTTTTGCTTCTTTTTCTTCAGAAAAAGAAGGCCTTGCCTTGTTGCCTCGACCCTAAGCCGCGGCCTTGTCGCGGGAGGCCGCGGAAGCCCCTACTTTCTCAGAGGGTTTTGGGTTATACCTGCTCCTGAATGCGAAGTTCGCGCCCGGGCGATCCCCGCCGGGTTCAGGAGCGTGGCCGATGGCGATGGCCCTTTCACTTAGCCGGCTGGCGTCCCCGAAGCTGCGCAGCATGTTCTGGCGGCGGTTGGCCGGGTTGGGCGCGATGGTGCTGGCCGCCGGGGCGGTGGTGCTGTTGGCGGTGTTGTTGACCTATGACGCGCAGGACCCGTCACTGAACACGGCGACGGCGCGCACGGCACATAATGTGCTGGGCGTCCCCGGGGCGATGCTGGCCGATCTGTTGTTGCAGGGATTTGGGGCGGCGGCGGCGTTGCCGGGGCTGGCGTTGCTGGCCTGGGCGTGGCGGCTGGGGGCGGGCCATGCGGGCGGGCGCGGGACGGGGCCGTGGCGGCTGGTGGCGCTGCTGGCGGCGTTGCCGGTGCTGGCGGCGGCCTTGTCGGCCGGGGCGGCGCTGTTGGGCACCAGCCCGGTGTGGCCGACGGCGGCGGGGCCGGGCGGGGCGGCGGGGTTGCTGGTGTCCGCCGATGCCATGACGGCCGGGCGAGGATTGATGGGCCGGGCCGGCGGGGCGGTAGTGTGGGGGTTGTTGAGCCTGCTGGCGCTGGTGCTGGTGCTGATGGCGCTTGGGCTGTCGCTGGCGGAATGGCGGGGGGCGGTGCGGCTTGTGGGGCGGATGGTGCGGCGGATGCGCCATGCCGCGGCCTGGGTTGCCTTCATCGTGCGGCGGATTGCCTGGGGCGGGGCCTGGGTGATCAACCGGGTGAACGGGGGCGGGGCCGGGGTGGCGGCGCCGGTGCCGGTGGCGCATGGACCGGTTTGGGGCGGGCGGGAGGCGCCGGAGATCGCGATCCCGCGCGCGCCCGAGCCGACGCAGCCGCCGTCGCGCCCGCCGGTGGTGCCGCCGGTTGCCGAGGCGGAGGACATCGCGTCGCCGCAGGTCACGCCGCTGGCCGTCGTGGTGTCGCGCCCACCGCCGGTGAAGCCGGCGCCGCCGCGCAAGCTGGCGATGCCGAAGCAGGTGGAGCTGCCGCTGGATGTCGGCACCTGGAAGCTGCCGCCGCTGGAGCTGTTGACGCCGGCGCCGGCGCGGGCGGCCGCGGGGATGCCGACGGCCGAGGCCCTGCAGGGCACGGCGCGGCAGCTGGAATCGGTGCTGTCGGATTACGGGGTGCAGGGCCAGATCGTGGCGATCCGGCCGGGACCGGTGGTGACGCTGTACGAGCTGGAGCCGGCGCCGGGGATCCGTTCGGCGCGGGTGATCGGGCTGGCCGATGACGTGGCCCGGTCGCTGTCGGTGACCGCGGTGCGCATCGCCACGGTGTCCGGGCGCAATGTGATCGGCATTGAGGTGCCGAATTCCAAGCGTGAGACGGTCTATCTCAGCGAGCTGATCAACACGCCGGACTGGGAGGAACAGGGCGGCAAGCTGGCGCTCGCCCTGGGCAAGGATATCGGCGGCTCGCCGATCATCGCCGACCTCGCCCGGATGCCGCATCTGCTGGTGGCCGGCACCACGGGCTCGGGCAAGTCGGTTGGGATCAACGCGATGATCCTGTCGCTGCTCTACAAGCTTTCGCCCGACCAGTGCCGGTTGATCCTGATCGATCCGAAGATGTTGGAGCTGTCGGTCTATGAGGGCATCCCGCATTTGATGGCGCCGGTGGTGACCGAGCCGGCCAAGGCGGTCGTCGCGCTGAAGTGGACGGTGCGGGAGATGGAGCGGCGGTATCGCGCGATGTCCGGGCTGAGCGTGCGCAATGTCACCGGCTATAACGAGCGGGTGATCGAGGCGCGCGCCAAGGGCGAGGTGGTCACGCGGCGGGTGCAGACGGGGTTCGACAGCGAGACCGGAAAGCCGATCTTCGAGGATCAGCCGCTGGCGCTGGAGACCCTGCCGTTCATCGTGGTGATCATCGACGAGATGGCCGACCTGATGATGGTGGCCGGCAAGGAGATCGAGGTCACCGTCCAGCGCCTGGCGCAGATGGCCCGCGCGGCCGGCATCCATGTGGTGATGGCGACCCAGCGGCCTTCGGTGGATGTGATCACCGGCACCATCAAGGCCAACTTCCCAACCCGCATCAGCTTCCAGGTAATCAGCAAGTTCGACTCCCGGACCATCCTGGGCGAGCAAGGGGCCGAACAGCTGCTGGGTATGGGCGACATGCTCTACATGGCCGGCGGCGGACGCATCACCCGGGTGCACGGCCCGTTCGTGACCGATCGCGAGGTGGAGGAAATCGTCGCCTATCTGCGCGAACAGGGCGAGCCGAACTATGTCGACGAGGTGACCGAAGCGCCGGACAATGACGACAGCCCCCTGGCCAGCATCGGCAGCGCCAGCGATGACGACAAGAGCCTGTTCGACCAGGCAGTCTCGGTGGTGGCGCGCGATGGCAAGGCCAGCACCAGCTACATCCAGCGCAAGCTGGCGATCGGCTACAACAAGGCGGCGCGGCTGGTGGAGCAGATGGAAACCGAAGGCATTGTCGGGCCGGCCTCGCCCACCGGGAAACGCGAGATCCTGGTGCGCCGGACGCACGACGAGGATTGAGGGCGGGCCTGGCGTTCGCGCCCGGGGGTGTCAGCCCTTGCGCGTGGCCAACGCCTGAACGGCCTGTTCGACCAGTTCGGCGATGATGTCGGCGGCGGTCTGGATTTTGGTGACCATGCCGACGGACTGGCCGGCCATCACCGAGCCGGTCTCGACATCGCCGTCGATCACTGCGCGGCGCAGGGCGCCGGCCCAGAAGTGCTCGATGGCGAGCTGGGCGGCTTCCTTGGTCAGTTCGCCGGACTGGAAGCGCTTGAGGGTCTCGGCCTGGTGGTCCAGGAATTTCTTGGTGCCGGCATTGACCAGGCCGCGCACCGGGATCACCGGGAAGCGCTCGTCGAGCTGGATCGAGGGCAGCGCGTCGCGGGCATTGGCGCGGATGAAGGCCTTCTTGAAGTTCTCGTGGGCGATGCTTTCGGTGGCGGCGGCGAAACGGGTGCCAAGCTGGGCCCCGCTGGCGCCCATTTCCAGGTAGGACAGGATCGCCTCGCCGCGACCCAGCCCGCCGGCGACGAAGACCGGCACGTCGCGCAGATGCGGCAGGATCTCCTGGGCCAGCACGGTGAGCGAGACCGGGCCGATATGGCCGCCGGCCTCGCTGCCCTCGATGATGATGGCATCGGCCCCCGAGCGCACCAGGCGCTTGGCCAGGACCAGGGCGGGGGCAAAGGCGATCAGCGTGGCACCGCTGTCCTTGACCGCGCGCACCGCAGACCCCGGCGGGATGCCGCCGGCGAGCACCACATGGCTCATGCGGGCCTCCAGGCAGACGCGCACGAGGTCGTCGAGCTGCGGGTGCATGGTGATCAGGTTGACACCGAACGGCTTGCTGGTGAGCGCTTGGGTGGCGGCGATCTCGCGGGCCAACAGGTCAGGGCCCATCGAGCCGCAGGCGATCACGCCGAAGCCGCCGGCGTTGGAGATGGCGGACACCAGGTTGTGCTCGCTGACCCAGCTCATGGCGCCGGCGAGGATGGCGAATTCGGTGCCCAGGAAGGCGCGGCCCCTGGCCCAGAGCCGGTCCAGCTCGGCGCGGGCGGCGGCGCGGGACGCGCCGTGGGACTGGGCGGAGATGTCAGTCATGCGGCTATTGCCCCCTGCCTGTCCCTCGCCGGGCGGGCGAGGGGACGTCGTGGCATCATCGCGCCAACGGTCGCGTTACGCGAGCGGAATGTCATCTAGGTGGCGTCAAGCCCATAGGCGGTGTGCAGCGCGCGCACCGCAAGCTCGGTGTATTCGGCGCCGATCAGGACGGAGACCTTGATCTCGCTGGTGGAGATCACCTGGATGTTGATCCCCTTGGCGGCCAGCGCCGAGAACATCGTCCGCGCCACCCCGGCATGGCTGCGCATGCCGACGCCGACCACGCTGATTTTGGCCACCTCGGGGTCGCACAGCAGCTCAGCATAACCGATTTCGCTTTGGTGCGCGGCCAGGGTGGCCTGGGCGCGCGGCAGGTCAGTGCGGCCGATGGTGAAGGTGAGGTCGGTGGTGCTGTCCGCCGAGACGTTCTGGACGATCATGTCGACATTGACGTTGGCGTCCGAAAGCGGGCCGAAGATGGCGGCGGCGATGCCGGGCCGGTCGGGCACGCGCCGCACCGTGATCTTGGCCTCGTCGCGCGAATAGGCGATGCCGGCCACCAGGGCTTTTTCCATGATCTCTTCCTCGTCCACCACCATTGTGCCCGGCAGGTTGGCGCCGGTCTCGTCGCCGAAGCTGGACAGCACCTGGACCCGCACCCGCTCTTTCATGGCGAGTTCGACGGAGCGGGTTTGCAGCACCTTGGCCCCCACCGAGGCGAGTTCCAGCATTTCCTCATAGGCGATCTTGGCCAGTTTGCGGGCCTTGGGCACGATGCGCGGGTCGGTCGTGTAGACGCCGTCGACATCGGTGTAGATGTCGCAGCGATCGGCCTTGAGTGCGGCAGCCAGGGCGACCGCCGAGGTGTCCGAGCCGCCGCGGCCGAGCGTGGTGATGCGGTTGTCCGGGCTGATGCCCTGGAAACCCGCCACCACCGGCACCCGGCCGGCCTGCATGTGGGCAATCAGGGCCGCACCGTCGATGCTGTCGATGCGCGCCTTGCCGTGCGCGTCATCGGTGACCAGTGGGATCTGCCAGCCGGCGAAGGAACGGGCGTCAATGCCGATGGTCTGCAGCGCGATCGCGGTGAGGCCCGAGGTGACGTTCTCGCCGGTTGCCACCACGGCATCGTATTCGCGCTGGTCATGCAGCGGCGAGAGGTCCTGGCAGTATTTCACCAGTGTGTTGGTCACGCCGGACATGGCCGAGACGACCACGGCCACCTCGTTGCCGAGTTCGACCTCGCGCTTGACGCGCGCGGCCACGTTGCGGATGCGGTCGAGGTCGGCGACGGAGGTGCCGCCGAACTTCATCACGATGCGGGCCATGGGGAGATGCGGGTGCCGTTGCTTGCGAGAGGGGCGGCACACATAACGGCGGGCGGGAGCCACGGCAACCTTGCGTGTGACGCGCCGCCGGGCTGTTCAGCTGGTTCGCGGCAGGCGCTGGCTAGAGGAGCCCACCCTCGCCGGCGCCACGATCGTCGAGTAGCGGGGTCCACGGCATCGCGCCATCGTCGGGGCCGGCGGCTGCAGCGACCGGGGCGCTGGCGGTGGCAATGGTCAGGGCAGAGGGTGTACGCGGGAGCATGCCGAGCATCTCGACGAAATGCGCCTCGGTGATGACGTCCGCGGGGAGCAGCACCGCCTGCGGCGCGCCAACCGCGCTGCGTTCCGGGTGGCCCTCGCTACCGTCGCCGGGTAGGACCGCGGGCGCGAGAAAGACCGGCTCGACCGCCAATCCATAGGGTATGTCGATGATCGTCGGTCCAAGCTGCGGAGGACCGCCGACCGCAATCTCGATCATCGGGTCGACAGGCGTCGGCAGTTTGACAGGCGTCGGCGGTTTGGTTGTGCCCGCGGCGATCTGGAGGGCCGCCGCGTTCAGCGCCGCCACCATTGCCTGAAGCGATACCATCGCCTGTTGGTTCATCGCCGCCATCTGCGCCTGGAAGCCCGGCGAGGCGATCAGCGCGGCCACGGTATCATCGACCAACGGCAGGTCTGGACTGAAATCGTTGGACATGGGTGAACCCGAAGGCTGAAACACCGAGATTTTAGCGCTATTGAGGCCGGAATCACAGGAAACGCGCCATGCGCCCATTGCGCATCTGCCACGCCTCAGCCGGACTGCGCCATGGCCAGGTAGTTGACCGCCAGCCCGCCGCCAGCGCGCCAGCCACCGCGCAGCGGATCCGGGGCAAGGCCGGTGATGTCGGATAGCCGAAGCCCGGCGACGCGCATGCCGGCGCCAAGCTCGGCCGGCGTCAGAAAGCGGCGCCAGTCATGCGTGCCGGTGGGCAGCATCCGCAGCACGTATTCGGCGCCGAGGATGGCGGTGAGCCAGGACCGGCGGGTGCGGTTGAGGGTGGAGACGAACAGCAGCCCACCGGGTTCCAGCAGCTGGGCCAGGGTGCGCAGGAAGGCCGCCGGGTCGGCGACGTGCTCGATCACCTCCAGCGCGGTGATGGCGGGAAAGCGCAGACCTTCGGCCAACAGGCCCTCGGCCGCACCCAGGCGATAGGTCAGCGGCAGGTTTCCGCCTTCGGCATGGGCGCGCGCGGCGTCCAGCGGGTCGGCGGCAGCATCCATGCCGGTGACCTGGTGGCCCAGCCGCGCCAGCGCCTCGGCGGCCAGCCCGGCACCGCAGCCGACATCCAGCAGCCGGACCGGCGCGGGGAAGTGGCGGCGCAGGCGCTGGTCGATCCAGCCGATGCGGGCCGGGTTCATGCGGTGCAGCGGGCGCATCGGGCCCTGCGGGTCCCACCATGTGGAGGCCAGCGCGTTGAAGCGCGCGACTTCGGCGGTGTCGATCGAGCCTGTCTGCATCTTCCTCGCCGCCTTGCGTTCTCGCCGACCGGCCGCCACGGGATGTGGTCCCGCGGCACGGCCCTGCAAGCGGTTGCCGAAATTCTAACCAAGCCACGCAGAATCCGCATTGCCCGATTGTTGCAGTGCCGCATTTTCGTGATGGCGGTGGCCCGGCGAACTGCCTATGTGACCTTACCATGAAGATCATCAGCTGGAACCTGCTGCGCCTCGTTGGCGCGACGCCGGACGAGGTGGCCGCCCTTGTGGTGCGCGAGGCGCCGGACGTATTGCTGATGCAGGAGGCAACGCCGGCCATCGACGCCCTGCCTCGGCTGGTGGGCGGGCACTACATGCGCCAATTGCAGCCCGGCCGGGTGCACGGGCTGGCGGTCTGGACCCGGCATCGCCCGATGGCCCGTCCGCGCGTGGTGACGCTGCCGCAGGGGGCGATGTTCCGCCGCATCGGGCTGGTGCTGGATGTCGGCGACTTCGCCCTGGCCAATGTGCACCTCTCGCACGGCCAGGTGCTGAACCGGCGGCAGCTCTGGCGCATTGCCGCGGCGCTGCCGGAACGCGCGGCGGTGCTGGGCGATTTCAACCTCGTCGGCCCGTGCCTGGTTCCCGGTTTTCGCGATGTCGGCCCCCGCGAGCCGACGCACCGGGCGGCCGATGTGGTGCCGCTGCGCATCGACCGTTGCCTGGCGCGCGGACTGGACTGCTTCGCGCCCCAGGTTCTGGGTCGCGCCTCGTCGGATCACCACCCGATCGTGGTGAACCTCGTCTCTCAGGCGGCGATGGTGGCTGCCGCCTAGGGTCCTGCCGGCGCCTGACCGTCCGGCCGTTCCGTTCCCGGGTGTGAGTGGCTGGATTGTGAGGGGGCGGTCGTTGACCCGGGGCGGGCGCGGTCCTATCTCACCGGCTTGGCTGTTCGGCATTTGCTGACCGGCTGCTGCTGATTGTCCCGAAAGGGTGTTCATGTTTGCTGCCATTGCCCGCGCCATCTTCGGCAACGCCAACGACCGGTCGCTGAAGGCGTATCAGCGGCGGGTGCCGCAGATCAATGCGCTGGAGCCGGCCATGGAGGCGCTGTCCGACGAGGCGCTGAGCGCCAAGACGGTGGAGTTCCGCGGCTGGCTTGCGGCAGGGACGAAGCTCGAAGATCTGCTGCCGGAGGCGTTCGCGGTGGTGCGCGAGGGCAGCCGGCGGGTGCTGGGGATGCGGCATTTCGACGTGCAGATGATCGGCGGCATGGTGCTGCACGACGGCAAGATCGCCGAGATGAAGACCGGCGAGGGCAAGACGCTGGTGGCCACGCTGCCGGTGTACCTGAACGCGCTGACGGGCGGCGGCGTGCATGTGGTGACCGTCAATGACTATCTCGCTGCGCGCGACGCGGAGTGGATGGGCGCACTTTACACCTTCCTCGGGTTGACCGTCGGCGTGATCGTGCATGGCATCGGCGAAGACCAGCGCCGTGCGGCGTATGGCGCCGACATCACCTATGGTACCAACAACGAGTTTGGCTTCGACTACCTGCGCGACAACATGAAGTATCGGCTGGAGGACATGGTCCAGCGCGATTTCGCCTATGCGATCGTGGATGAGGTGGACAGCATCCTGATCGACGAGGCGCGCACGCCGCTGATCATCTCGGGGCCGGCGGAGGATTCCTCCGATCTCTACCGCAGCGTGAATGCGGTGATGGCAGAGTTCGTCAAGGACGCCAGCCAGTACGAGAAGGACGAGAAGTTCCGCACGGTGAACATGACCGAGGCGGGCAGCGAGGCGCTGGAGGAAATGCTGCGCCAGGCGGGCATCATCACCGAAGGCAATCTGTACGACACGTTCAATGTGTCCATCCTGCATCACGCGCAGCAATCGCTGCGGGCGCACGCGTTGTTTGCCCGCGATGTCGACTACATCGTGCGCCAGGACAAGGTGGTGATCATCGACGAGTTCACCGGGCGGATGATGGAAGGCCGGCGCTATTCGGAGGGGCTGCACCAGGCGTTGGAGGCCAAGGAGTTCGTCACCATCCAGGCCGAGAACCAGACGCTCGCCTCGATCACCTTCCAGAACTACTTCCGGCTTTACCCGAAGCTGGCCGGCATGACCGGCACCGCGCTGACCGAGGCGGACGAGCTGGCGGAGATCTACAAGCTCGACGTGATTGACATCCCGACCAACGTGCTGGTGCTGCGCAAGGACAATGACGACGAGGTATACCGCTCGGCGGCGGAAAAATACGAGTCGGTGGCCAAGCTGATCGACGAGGCGCGCGGCCGCGGACAGCCGGTGTTGGTCGGCACGGTGAGCATCGAGAAATCCGAGCAGCTTTCGGCGCTTTTGAAGACGAAGAACGTGCCGCACCAGGTGCTGAATGCCCGTTTTCATGAGCAGGAGGCGCTGATCATCAGCCAGGCCGGAGCGCCGGGCGCGGTGACGATCGCTACCAACATGGCGGGCCGCGGGACGGACATCAAGCTGGGCGGCAATGTCGAGATGCGGGTCAAGCTGGAGCTGGCCGGCATCGAGGACGAGGCTGCGCGGGCGGCGAGGGAGGCGGCGATCCGGTCCGAGGTCTTGGCCAACCACGAAGTGGTGAAGGCGGCCGGCGGGCTGTTGGTGGTCGGCACCGAACGCCATGAGAGCCGGCGCATCGACAACCAGCTGCGCGGCCGGTCCGGACGCCAGGGCGACCCGGGCGGCAGCCGCTTCTTCCTGTCGCTGGAAGACGACCTTATGCGCATCTTCGGCAGCGACCGCATGGGCGGGATGCTGCAGAAGCTGGGGCTGAAGGACGGCGAGGCGATCGTCCATCCGTGGATCAACAAGGCGCTGGAGAAGGCGCAGAAGAAGGTTGAGGCGCGCAACTTCGACACGCGCAAGAACGTGCTGCGCTATGACGACGTGATGAACAACCAGCGCAAGGAAGTCTATGCCCAGCGCCGCGAGTTCATGCGCGCTGAGGATGTGAGCGAGACCGTCGGCGACATGCGCGCCGAAGTCATCTCCGGGATGGTGACGCTGCGGATTCCCGAGAAGGCCTATGCCGAGCAGTGGCAATCCGCGGAGCTGGCCGCCGATGTGCAGCGGGTCTTCGGCCTTGACCTGCCGATTGTCGAGTGGGCGCGCGAGGAGGGGATCGACGAGAGCGGGATCCGCGAACGGATCGAGCGGGCGACCGGCGAGCTGATGGCGGCAAAGGCGGCGAATTTCGGCCCGGAGACGATGCGCTTCGTGGAGAAGAGCCTGCTGCTGCAGCTGCTGGACCGGGTTTGGAAGGAGCATCTGTTGGCGCTGGACCATCTGCGCCAGGGCATCGGGCTGCGCGCCTATGGCCAGCGCGATCCGCTGAACGAATACAAGTCCGAGGCGTTCACCCTGTTCAACGCGATGCTGGACGAGCTGAAGGAGCAGGTGACGAGCTTCCTGTCGCGGGTGGATTTGACGCCGCAGGCGCCGGAGCCGGCGATGTACCAGACCTATCAGGAGAGCCACCCGGCGCCGGATGCGCCGGTGGACGGGTATGAGTCCGGGGTGGAGAACATGCCGACGAGAGTCACCTCGGGGCCGCTGCGGGCGTCGGCGGTGGATCCCAACGATCCCAGCACCTGGGGCGGGACGTCGCGCAATGCGCCTTGCCCGTGTGGGAGCGGAAAGAAGTTCAAGCACTGTCACGGACGCAATATGTAGGCGGGAAGAAAGCGGTTCTTTTTTGAAAAAAGAACCAAAAAAAATTTTTATCCGTTTGCCTGTTGTCGACATCACTGGCGGACTGAGTCCTCCCCCTCTCGGGTGCTATCCGGAGGGGCGAATGGGCAAAGTTTTTTTGCTTCTTTTTGTTCACAAAAAGAAGATTCTTCCTTCCGCTTGACACTGCTGGCGCGCTGCGGTGGGGTCCGGTTGGGGTGTCCAAGACACGGAGTGTTGCCATGAATCGCACCGCAATTGTCGGACCGAGTGCCTGGATCGGGGCCGAGCTTGCCGCAAGTGGGGACTGGGTGCGTCGCTTCGATGATGGGCACCTGGCGGAGATCGACGCGGCGCTGGCCCAGGTGAAGCGGGGCGGCGGCGGGGCCATAGGGTTTGCGCGCGAGGCATTTCCGCTCGATCGCGCGGCTTCGTTGCTGGCTGATGTCTCTGACGAGTTGGAGAACGGGCGCGGGGCGGTGAGGCTGCGCGGCCTGCCGGTGGAGCAGTATTCAAACGATGATCTGTGGCGGATCTTCTGGGGCATCGGGCGGCATCTGGGCACGGCACTGTTCCAAAATGCGCGCGGCGAGGCGATGGGCGAAGTGCGCGACGAGACCAAGGTCGCCGAGAAGACGTTTGATCCCACCGAGGAGGGCCGCGTTGCCTCGGCGCGGGGGCGGTCGCGCTCGACCGGGCCGCTGCGTTGGCATACCGACCGGTGCGATGTGATTGCGCTGTTGTGCGTGCGCAATGCGATGGAGGGCGGCGTTTCGAAGCTGGCGTCGATCCCGGCGATCTACAACACGATCCTGGCGCGCCGGCCTGACCTTTTGGAACTTCTGTGCCAGGATTACTGGCGCTCGCGTCCGGCCGATGAGGATGGCCGGCCCGGCGGCAATGTGTTCGCCATGCCGGTGTTCGGTTTCACCGGTGGCAGGATCACCAGCCAGTACTCCCGCACCTATGTGGAACAGGCGCAGGAGGTGGCCGGCGTGCCGAAGCTGAGTGCTGCGCAGAACGAGGCGCTGGACATGTTGGCGGCGGTGGCGGAGGAGCAGTGTTTGCACTCGGCGTTCGAGGCTGGCGACATCCAGTTGCTGAACAACCACCTCGTCTATCACGGCCGCACCGCCTATGCCGACGACGCGCCTTCGGGCCGCGACCGGCTCCTGTTGCGGCTGTGGCTCGCCACCCCGAATAGCCGGCGACTGCCGGACGGGTTCGAGACGCTGTGGGGGGATATCGCCGCGGGCGCGGTTCGCGGCGGCGTGGTGCAGCTGGAATCAGGCGCGCGGATCGCGGCGTGACGGCAGGGTTTGCGCCCGAGGCGCGGGCGGTCGGTCGGTCGCTGCGCATCTATCACGCGCCAGGCCGGGCGCCGGTGCTGGACGCATTCTACCGGCGGTTCCTTTCGCCCGGGGACCTCGCCTTCGATATCGGCGCCCATGCCGGCGATCGCACCGCGTGCTTCCGGCGGCTTGGCGCGCGGGTGGTGGCGGTGGAGCCGCAGCCGGCATTGCAGCGCCTGTTGCGCCGCCTGTTCGGCAAGGACCCCGAGGTTGCGCGCATGGCAGCCCTGGTCGGGGCCACGGTCGGCACCGCAACCTTATGGATCAATCGGCGCAACCCGACGATCTCAACCGCCAGCGCCGATTTCATTGCCGCGACTGGTGGCGCCGAGGGCTGGGAAGGCCAGGCGTGGGACCAGCAACTGGACCGTCCGGTGACCACGCTGGACGCGCTTGCCGCAGCACATGGCAGGCCGGACTTTGCCAAGATCGATATTGAGGGATACGAGGCGGTGGCGCTGCGCGGCCTGTCCTTCGCGCCGCGGGCGCTGTCATTCGAATTCACCACGATCCAGCGCGACGTGGCGCTGGAATGCCTGAAGCTGCTCGCCGCCCTGGGGTATCGCGACTTCAATGTGAGCCTTGGCGAGTCCATGGTCTTCGCGCATCCGGCGCCGCTCGATGCGCAAGCTTTGGCGGCCTATCTGACCGCCCTGCCGCATGCCGCGAATTCCGGCGACGTCTATGCCAGCACCGAGCCCGGGCGGCTCACATCAAACTGAGCCGGCGCGGCTTCTATCCCGGCCGCGCGGCGTTCGCCTCCAGCAGCATCAACAGACCTTCCAGCACCTCGCCGGGGGTGGGCGGGCAGCCGCGGATGACGAGATCGACCGGAAGGGTAGTGTCAACGCCACCAGCCACGGCATAGCTGCCCTTGAACACGCCGCCATCGATGGCGCAATCGCCGATCGCCACGACGAAGCGCGGGTCCGGCGCCGCCTCCCAGGCCCGTTGCAGCGCTGGCTGGAGGGTGCGGGTGACCGGGCCGGTGACGAGCAGCACGTCGGCCTGGCGCGGGCTGTCAACGAAGCGCAGGCCGAAGCGGGCGAGGTCATAGGCCACGTCGCGAATGGCGCGCAGTTCCAGCTCGCAACCGCCGCAACTGCCGGGATCCAGCGCATGCAGGGCCAGGCCGCGGCCGAGGCGCCGTATCCCGGCGGCGTCCAGCCGGGCGGCGAGATCGCGGATGCCAGCCTCGTCGACCGGCGGAATCGGCCCGGCGGCCGGACGGTCGCGCAGATGGCGCCAGGCGCTGTGCCAGGGCGAAAGAACACGGTCGCTCACAGATCCATCCCCGCATGCGAGAGGCCGAAGGAGGCACGCCCGGCCGCCCAGTCTGACAAGTCGGTGCCGGCCATTGCCGCTTCGAGCAGCGGCAGCGTCAGCCAGCCGGGATCGCGCAGGAACACATTGGCGATCTGGCCGCCATCCAGCCGCAGCCAGGTCCAGATGTCGCCGCGCGGTCCCTCGGCCCAGCCGAAGCCCTCGCCGGAGGCCTGTGGCAAGGCTGCGATGATCTCGCCGTCCGGCAGTTCGGCCAGCAGGGTGCGCACCATGCGTGCAGAGTCCCGCAACTCCGCCAACAGGACCAGAAGGCGGGCGGCGGCGTCGCCAGCCTGCTCGCGCACCGGCGATACGTTGAGGTCTTGGTACGGCCGGTAGCCAGGGCTGCGGCGCAGGTCGCTATCGGCGCCGCTGGCGCGGCCGGCCGGACCGCCGGTCGCCAGGGCCGCGGCCGCGATGGGTGTTGCGACTGCAACCCCGTCCAAGCGGCGCGCCAACACCTCGCATAGCCGTGCGATCGCCGGCAATTCGTGGCCAAGTGCGGCGATCGCGATGCGCAATGCGTCCTCGCCGTCCGCGGCCAAGTCGGTGGCGATGCCGCCGGGCACGACGCTGTCCATCATCAGCCGGTGGCTGAAACCGCGCTGGGCGGCGCGCAGGATGGCCTCGCGATGGCGCTGGCATGGCGTGCCAGCAAGCGGGGCGCCGCCAGCCTGGGCCAGCGCGTCGATATCGGCGAGATGGCTCGCGATCCGCTCAAGCTCCGCCATGACGGCACGCAGCGCCAGCGCCCGTGGCGGCGGCGGCGTGTCGCAGGCGGCCTCAGCCGCGCGGGCGAAGGCGATGCTGTGCGCGACCGATGCGTCGCCGGCCAGCCTGGCGGCGAAGCGGCTGGCGGCGCGCGGCGATTTGCCGCGCATCAGGGCGGGGATGCCCTTGTGCAGATAGCCCAGCCGCGACTCCATCTGGACAATCTCGGGCCCGCGGGTGAACAGGCGGAACTGGCCGGCCTCGGCGATCCCGCCGGCGAAGGGGCCGATCGGCACCTGGTCCAACGTCTCATCGGCGGCCAGGAACGTCACCGGCGGTGCCGCGCCGATGCGGGATGGCGGGCGTGCGGCCAGCGGGGCGGTGACATCCCACCTGCCATGGTCCAGCCAGGGCCGCTCGTCGGTGGCATCGGTTGCGGCATGGCCCCAGAGATCGTGGATCGCACGCTCGAACAGGCGCGCGCCGGGACGCCAGGGCGAAAGCGCGGGATAGCGCCCGTCGGCCACCGTGACCGTAACCGCGAGCATGCCGGCGGGCTCGCGCAACAGGGCGTGCACCGCATGGCTGTCGCCCCACATGGCCAACAGCGCCAGGTTCGGCTCGGCGCCCAGCGCGCGCCATTGTTCGGGCGAGAGCACATGGCGCAACCAGGGGCGGCACGGAATGCCGGGCGTGGCGCGAATCGCGGCGGCGAGGCTCATCGCAGCCCCGCCGTCAGCCCGACAAACCAGCGCGCGGCCTGCGGCAACAGCCCGGCGAGCAGCGCCAGCGTCAACAAGACAAGGGACGGGATCTCGTCCACGCGGCGCAACACCGGCGCTTGCCAAGCCGACAGCGCCGCCCGCACCAGGCCGGCCGCGGCGGCGGCCATCGTCGCCGCCAAGGGGATCGCCAGCCAGGGCGCCCCATCAACCGTCTCGCTGATCACGACAAGGCCGGCACCGAAGGTGGCGAAGGGCGGCAGCATCGCCAGGGCGGCCAGCAGGAGGGCGCGCGAACGACCACCTTCCGAACTCACCGGCGCTATCAGGACTGCGCAACTCAACAACAACAGGCCCGCTGCATCGGCGGTCCCGGTGCCCAACCCGAACGCCAGTACGGCCAGTCCGGCATGCATCAACGACGCCGCGGGCACAATCGCCGCGCCCCGCCACAGCCCCAGCGCAGCCCAGCTAAGGCTCGCCAGCCCCAGCACCAGCAAGGCCGGCCCCGGCGCCAACGCGTCCGGGTGCGACCCCACGATGTCGCGCCCGCGTAGGACCATGCCCAGCGCCACGGCACCAAGGGCGGGCACAAGGGCGGCGGCCATCGCATTGCCGCGCCCGGCCGCGCTCTGCCAGCCATGCAGTGGTGCCAGCCCGGCACAGGCGGCCAATCCCGCCAGCATCAGGAGGTAGCCCAGCGACAGCAGCGCCGCCGGAAGCGTCGCGGCGGCCGTGGCAAGCAGGTCCCAGCGCATGGCGCCGGAACCGAGCGAGGGCATCCCGGCGCGATACAGCAAGAGCCCGCCCATCAGCGTCAACGCCAGTGCGACCAGGATCGTCGCCAGCGACCGCCACAGCGCGGCACCGCGCAGATCGTGCGCGACCATCAGGCCGAGCACCGCCACCTCCAGCCCGATCCAGCCCAGCAGGAGGTTGTTCGCCAGCGCTGCCAGCGCGATCCCGGCCAGGACCGCAAGCGCCTGTGCCGCCCGCCGCCCGGTCATCGTCGCTCGGTCGCGCCAGGCGGCGAGCAGGCCGGACGCCACCGCCAGGACCGCCAGATGCGCGGCCAGCGGATCGACGCGCAGCAGCGCGCCGGCGCCGGACGGCCCGCCGATCTGAAAAGCCAGCGCCAGCGCCAAAGCCAGCGTCAGTGCCAAAGCCAGCGTCAGCGCCATCGCCGCGCATGTCCCCCACGCAACAGCCTTGCCGCGCGCGAAACCAAGCCCCGCCGCCGCCGCCGGCAGCGCCACCACCAGCCATGGGACAATGCCGCTCACGCGCCCTCCCGCCCCGGTAGCAGGCGCTGCACCAGCACCAGCACGGCGGCGACCGGCAATGCCGCCGTGGCCACGGCCAGCAGGGCCATGCCGCCGAGCCCCGATGCGCTGCCGATGGCCAGCACCAGCCCGTTCTCGATGACCAGCACCCCGATGACCGGCGCGAAGGGCCCGGCGTGCCGCAACGCCGCAAACCCGCCGACAAGCATGACGGCCAACGCAATCGCAGCGCCCAGGCCCAACACCGCCGGTGTTGCGGCCACCGCCAGCCCCGCCAGCGCCACCGCCATCGCGGCAGGTCCGATCACGCCGCGCCCGGATGTATCGGCCACGGCCGGCACCAATGCGCGCATCCCAAGCGGCAGGGCGATGGCCTTGGCGGATAGCGTGAACCCCGCCACGGCAAGCAGCCACCAGGATCCCTGCAGCCATGCCTGCGCGGCGAGGACCACCGCCAGGCAGGCCGCCTGCGCCACCATCACCCGCACCGCCATCGCAGGCCGCCAGGCAAGCAGGGCGGCGAGGGCCAGCACCAGCATCGCCGCCCCGCCGAGCCCTGCCAGGCCACGCGCGATGCTGTCGAACCCTGCGGCGCTCATCGAAGCCCCTGCCCGGCGAACAGCAGCACAACCCCCAGAACCGCCAGCAGCGTGGCCAGCCCGAGCATGGCGGGCAGGTGGCGCATCGCCGGCAGCATCGAAAGTGTCCGCGCAGCCGCGACGCCGAATGCCAACAGACCCATCTTGCCCAACCAGGCCGGCAGGAAGATCAGCCAGTCGCCAATCGCCCAGGCCGCATCGGAGCGCCCCGGCGGCATATGCGTCGGCAGGAAGGGCGGCAGGAACAGCACTGCGATCAGCGCAAGCCAGATCGTGAGTCGCAACGCATCAGCCGCCGCCGCGAGAGCCTCCTGCCCTCCGGACAGCTCCGCGGTGACACTGTCCGCGCCATCCACGGCGGCCACCAGCACCAGCGCCACGCCCAGCGGCAGCGCCGCCGTCATCCAACCCGGGGCGTCCTCGGCGCTCAGCGCCAGGATCGTGGCCAGCCCGGTATCGCCGGCCGCCAGCGCCAGGGCGAAAATCACCAGGACCAGGGCCGGCGCCGCGAGGCTGGCACGGGCCAAGTTTGCCGCCGCGGCATGCCCGGCCACCGCCGCGCCTTCATCCATCGCCGCCAGACCGGCAATCGCCCGCGCCAAGGCCAACAGCCCGACAATCACCAGCAGATCGGCCGCCGGCGCCAGGGTCATGTCGCGGGCAAAGCTGGGCACCAGTGCTGCGGCCACGATCAGCACCGCCAGCCGCCAGGCAGCGGCGTCGCGCATCAGCCCGGCGCTGCCCTCCGCCACCACCGGCGTCCGTCGCAGCGCCCGCGCCATGTCGCGCCAGGGTTGCAGCACCTTCGGCCCCACCCGGCCCTGCATCCGCGCCGCAAGCCACGCGACAAGCCCCACCAGCACCGGCGCCAGGGCAAGCATCAGCACCAGGTGCAGCACCTGGGCCACCAGCGCGAGCAATACGCTCACCATAGTCCCACCGCATGCAGTAGGAGCACTGCCAGCACCAAGCCGCCAAACACCGCCGGTCCGTTGCGGCGCGGCATCACCAACAGCCAGGCGGCGACGGGTCCGAGCGTCGATCGCAGCCAGCCGGGTGCGGGCACCGCCGGGCCAGCGGCGATAAACCGGACGCCGTCCCCCAGGTATCGGGCAAAGCCTGTCGCGCCAAGCTGGGTCGCGGGATCGCCGAAGGGCAGCCAGGCCGGACCGGGCCCCTGCCCGCTATCCCAGCCCGGCGCCGCCCGATGCCCCGCCGGACCCAGCGCGCGCACGCCCAGCAGAACGCCGATCACCGCTGCCGCCAACAGACCCAACAGCGTCACTGGCAGGAAGCCGTCGAATCCCTGCGGCCCCGCACCCTGGGCCACCGGTCCCGCCAAGAGCCGCAGCGCCGGTCCAGCCAGCCCGAGGACGATCCCCGGCAGCACCCCGCACCCCAGCACCGCAGCCGCCAGCGCCAGCATCGTCCAGCGCAGCCCGGGCGACACATCCTCCGCCGCCGCCGTGCGCGGGGTCCGCGGCCGGCCGAGAAATGCCACGCCGAGGACACGCAGCACCGCAAACCCCAGCAGGGCGCCGGCCAGCGCCAGCGCCAGCGCGGCCACCAGGCCGATCAACCACCAATCCGCACCGCCGCCGCGCGGCAGCGTCGCCGCAGCCCGCAACAGCAGCAGCATCCCGGCGAACCCCGCACCCGGCGGCATCGCGGCCAGCGCCAGCGCCCCCGCCAGCGCCGCGATCGTGGTGATCCTCATCCGCTGCGCCAGGCCGCCCAGCAGTCCGATCTGTTGCGTGCCGGCGCCCTTGGCCACCCCGCCCGCCACCACCGCCCACAGCGCCTGCGCCCAGCCCATGGCCAACACGATGAACAACGCGCCGCCCAGGGCCAGCATCGCCGCCGGGCCATCATCGACCGCACGTGCCGCCAGCGCCATGCCGAGCCCGAGCGCTACCACTCCGGACTGGGCCAGCGTCATGCCGGCCAGCATGGCGCGCAGGTCGCTGGCGATCGCCGCCTGCGCGGCCCCGCGAACACTGCCCACCGCACCCGCCGCCAGCAACGGCACACCCCACCAGGCCGGAACCGCATTGGCCGCACCTGCCGAAGCCCCGCCAGCCAGGTCGAACAGCACCCGCACCAGCAAATAGGCTCCGATCCCGCAGACCAGCGCCCCGGCCAGCGCATTCTCCGGCCGCGCCGGTGCCACCGCCGCGCGCTGCAACCAGCCCTGGCCAGGCACCAACGCCGCAATCGCGCCCGCGCCCGCCAGGGTCAGCACCAGCATCGCCGCCGCGGCCATGCCCTCGGGCGGATTGGCGCGCAATGTCGCGAAGCCGCCATCCCCGGCCGGCACCGACAGCGCCATGGCCAATGCCGGCAGCCCCGCCGCCAGGACCCAGGCCAACGGCCAGGTGCCCGCCTCGCCCTGGCGCAGCATCAACGCCGCCGCCAGAACCACCACCGCCACGCCTAGCACAAGGGTCGCGACCTCACCGGCCAGCAAAGCCAGCACCGCACCGGCCAGCAGCACGGCCATGCCGCCGCACGCGGCACCCATCGCCAACGCCGCCACGCCAACCGGCAGGAGCGCCAACAGGAAGAAGCCCGACAACCCGTCCAGCACCAGCAACGGACGCGCCCCGGCCAAGTGGAACGGCACGCCGATCCGTACCGGGACCGCCCCCAGCGTCAGGAACAAGCCCGCCGCCACGATGCCGATCGCAACCAGGATGATCGCCGTGGCCCGTATCGGCGCCACCCGCGCAGCCCCCCCCAACGCGGCCAGGACGGCCAGCACCAGCAGCGTAGCGCACCCCACCGACAGGCCGAGCAGGATCGCGGCGCTGACCGAGGCCGCGGCGGTCACGGGAAGCCCATGCGGGGCGGGTCAGACATCACCAGAGGACCCTAACCGAACCCGCCCCCGTGCCGGAAGCGGGCGCATCGCGTGCCCGACAGCAAGCAGGCGCGTTCCGCGACAGGGCAATCGGGTGAAAAGGCAAGGCTCCGCCGGCAAAGGGCCGGAGGCCCTTTGGATCCCATTTTTTTGGCCGCGGGCAGTCCGCCGTCGCATCGCCGAGGACATGGACACCCGCCTCGGGAATGAGTCGGGACCAAAAATTGGGGATCAAAGGGCCTCCGGCCCGTCACGCGACAGCGTGCTCCGCACGACGCCGGCGGAGCCTTGCTTTCTACCTGGGCGTTCACCCGATTGCCCTGCGTTCCGCGACCGGCAGCAAGCAGGCGCGTTCCGCGCCGGGGCCGGGATGACGGGATGGACCAGGGCGGCTACACCACAACCAAGGTGACGACGAGGGTCGACAGAATGGACGAGCGGTTCCTGCTGGTGGTGTTCGACGGGCTGCGCCCCGACCTCGTACGCCCGGACACCACGCCCAACCTGTTGCGGCTGGCCGCCATGGGGACGCGCTTTGCCCGCGCCCGCTCGGTGTTCCCGTCCGAGACCCGGGTCTGCTCCGCCACCGTCACCACCGGCTGCATGCCGCGCCGCCATGGCTTGGTCGCGAACCGCCTCGCCCATCCCTCGGATGCCCGCGTCCAGGGACCCGGCGGGCGTTCGGTGGATACCGGGCAGATGACAGCGCTGCTCGCGCTGGAGGAGGAGATGAGCGAGGCGCTGCTGGACATGCCCAGCCTCGGCACCCGGCTGGCGGCCAGCGGTCGCGATTTCGCCGTGCTCAGCAGCGGCACCACCGGACAGAGCCATGTGCTGAACACGACCGCGGCGGCCCTCGGCCAGGTGACCCTGTCCGCCCATGGCACCCAGGCTTGTTCGCCTAAAGGCGCACAGCTCCTGGCCACGCTGGAGCCGCCGCCGGCGGACCCCACGGGAAAGGCCGAGTGGATCGCCGATGTCTACCGGACCCGCTTCATGGCCGATCCGCCGGCGGCGACCATCCTGTGGCTCTGCGAGCCCGACACCTCGGGCCACTACCAGGGCCTCGGCAGCGCTGCCAATCTCACCGCCCTGCGCCGGGTGGACGCCGCCCTTGGCCGCATCCTGGATGACTGGCAGGCCGGCCCGATGCGCGACCATCTGCACATCATGGCCGCCTCCGATCACGGCCACGCCACCATCACCGCAAACATCAGCGCCGCCCCGCTCTTCGCCGCGGAACCGGGCTTTGCCGGCTGCCGCATCCTGACCGGCGTCAGCGGCGGCGTGGTGGTGCCGGGCGGCGAGGCCACCATGATCACCGAGGTGGCCGCCTGGCTGACGCGCCAGGACTGGGTCGGCCATGTCCTTGCCGCCGACGGCGCCGACCTGCCGCCCGGCGTGCTGCCGCGCAGCGCGGTGCTGGCGGATCATCGGCGCAGCGCCGAGGTGCTGTTCACCCTGCGCGCCGGTCCCGGGCCATCGGCGCTCGGCCTGCCCGGCACCACGCTGAACGACGGCGCGCTGCAGGCCGGCGCCGGCACCCATGGCGGGCTCACCGCCGCCGAGATGTCGATCGTGCTGATGGTCGCCGGTGGACGCGTGCCGCGCGGCGAACTGAGCGAATGGCCGGCCGGGCTGGCCGATATCGCCCCCACCGTCCTGGCCCTGCTCGGCATTGGTGGGAGCGAGGTGATGGATGGCCGCGTGCTGGTCGAGGCACTGGAGCCCGGCGCCCGGCCCGACGCCGCCCCGGCACCGGAGACCTGGGAGCCGGTGAACGGGGCCTATGGCCAGCGCCTTGCCCGCACCCGCCTCGGCCGCCACACCTATATCGACTTCGGCCAGCGGCTTTGAAGCGCGGCTTTGAAGCTGCGCCAGGCATCCAATCGGGCCTGTGCCGCGTAGACCTGGCATGATCAGGAAATCCCTGCGCCGCGTTGGTGCCCTGTGCCTGCCCCTGTTCGGCCTGCTTGCCGTGGTTCCCGGTTGCGCGCCGACCGACCTGCTCAACCGCACCGTCGAGCGCGATGGCCTGACGGAGCAGCGCGACATCGCCTATGGCGCCCTGCCGCGCCAGGCCATGGATGTCTGGCGGCCTGCCGGGGGGCGCGCGAACCTGCCGGTGGTGGTGTTCTTCTACGGCGGCTCCTGGCAGACCGGCCGGCGCGCGGACTATCCATTCGTCGCCGCTGACGTGGCCCGGCGCGGCCATGTCGTGGTGGTCCCGGATTACCGCCTGTATCCCGAGATCCGTTTTCCGGCCTTCCTCCAGGACGCCGCCGCCGCCGTGGCCGCCGCCCGGCAGATGGCGCGTGGCTGGGGCGGCGATCCCGATCGGGTGGTGCTGATGGGCCATTCCGCCGGCGCCCATATCGCCGCGATGCTGGCGCTCGACCCACGCTGGCTCGCCGCAGCAGGCGACAGCCGGGACCGGCTGGCCGGCGTGGTCGGCCTGGCCGGGCCCTATGACTTCCTGCCGATCACCGGGCGCAACATCCGCGCGGTCTTCGCCAGCGCCGCTGACCTGCGCGACACCCAGCCGATCAGCTTCGCCGACCGCCGGGCGCCGCCGCTTCTGCTGCTGCACGGCAGCGACGACACCACCGTGCTGCCGCGCAACAGCCAGGCACTGGCCGACCGCATCGCCCGTGACGGCGGCAAGGCCGAGCTGAAACTGTACGAGGGAGTCGGCCATATCGGCATCGTCCTGGGCTTTTCCCGCCTCTTCCGCGACCGCGCCCCGGTGCTGGACGACAGCACCGCCTTCATCGCAACCCTTCCGCCGCGCTAGAAGTTTCTTGCGCCGCCGCTATACAAGGGCCTTCCTCGAACCGGGCGGCGATAGCGACAACGCGTGAGCACTCCCCCAACCCTCCTGACCGGCGCCACCGGATTTGTCGGCTCGGCGGTCGCCCGCACCCTGCTGGCGCGCGGCCATCGCGTGCGCGCGCTGTGCCGCCCCGGCAGCGACCGGCGCAACCTCGCCGGGCTCGACCTGGAGATCGTCGAGGGCGATCTCGGCGACACCGGATCGCTGGCCCGCGCGGTTGCCGGCTGCCGCTTTGTCTTGCACGTCGCCGCCGACTACCGCATCTGGGTGCCCGACCCCGATGCCATGCTGCGCGCCAATGTCGATGGCACCATCGCCCTGCTGCGCGCCGCCCACGCCGCCGGCGCCGAGCGCATCGTCCATTGCAGCAGCGTGGCCGCCCTTGGCCTCACGCCCGACGGCACGCCCGCCGACGAAACCACCCCGGTCAGCGAGGCGACCGTCGTCGGCATCTACAAGAAGTCCAAGTTCCGGGCCGAACAGGCCGTCCTCGCCCTGGTCCGCGACGAGGGCGTCCCCGCCGTCATCGTCAACCCCGCAGCCCCAATCGGCCCGCGCGACATCAAGCCTACCCCCACGGGCCGGATGATCGCCGACGCCGCCGCGGGCCGGATGCCGGCCTACCTCGATACCGGGCTGTGCGTGGTTCACGTTGACGACGTCGCCGAGGGCCATCTGCTCGCCCTGGAACGCGGGCGGATTGGCGAGCGCTATGTCCTCGGTGGCGAGAACCTGTTGCTGCGCGAGCTGCTGGCGCTGGTGGCGGACAGTGTTGGCCGGCGCCCGCCGTGCATCTGTTTGCCGGCGGGGCTGCTCTGGCCGGTGGCGCTGGCCTGCGAAGGGCTGGCGCGCTTCGGCATCGAGCCGATGGTCACCCGCGACCATTTGCGCATGGCGCGCAAGAAGATGTTTTTTTCGTCGGCCAAGGCGACGCGCGAACTCGGATTTGTCGCACGTCCGGCCAGCGCGGCCATTGCGGATGCGGTGGCGTGGTTCCGCGACCACGGCATGGTGCCCCGATGATCGCGGCCGCAGCGCTGCTGGCCTGGGCTTGGCTGCTTGCCCTGCATGGACGGTTCTGGCAGTCCGGCCCGGCCTTGCCGCCTGGGATGCCGCGCGACGCGCCTGCCGTGGCGATCGTAGTGCCGGCGCGCGATGAGGCCGCGATGATCGCGCGCAGCCTCGCCAGCCTGCTGGCCCAGGATTATCCGGGCGCATACCGGGTGATCCTGGTGGACGACAATTCGCGGGATGCCACCGCTGAAATTGCGCGCGCCTTGCCGGGTGCCGGCCGGCTAACTGTGATCCAGGGGCGTCCCCGCCCGGCGGGTTGGGCCGGCAAGCTTTGGGCTGTGCATCAAGGTGTCACCGCCAGTGCCGAACCGCTGGTCTTGCTCACTGACGCCGATATCGAGCATGATCCTGGTCACCTGTCATCGCTGGTCGCCCAGGCCGAAGCCACTGGCTGCGACATGGTCAGCGAGATGGTGCGGCTGAACACCGAAAGCTGGGCCGAGCGCGCGCTGGTGCCGGCCTTCGTCTACTTCTTCCAGCTGCTTTACCCCTTCGCCTGGGTGAACGACCCGTTGCGCGCAACCGCCGCGGCGGCTGGCGGCACCGTGCTGGTCCGGCGCGCGGCATTGGTCCGGATCGGCGGCATCGCCGCGATCGCCGACCGCCTGATCGATGACTGCGCGCTGGCGGAGAAGGTCAAGCGGGGCGGGCGCATCTGGCTGGGGCACAGCGATCTCGCCCGGTCGATCCGGCCATATCCGGGACCGGCCGATATTTGGCGCATGGTTGCCCGCTCCGCCTATGTCCAGCTGCGCCATTCGCCCTTGCTGCTGGCCGCCACGCTGCTGGGCCTGGGGCTGGTTTTTCTCGCGCCACCTAGTCTGGCGATCTTGGCCGAGGGCAATGCGCGCCTCGCCGGCCTTTTGGCCTGGGCCGCCATGGCGGTGTCGTTCCTGCCGACACTGCACCGGTATGGCCGGTCGCGCGCCTGGGCGCCGTTGCCGCCGTTCGTTGCCGTCTTCTACATGGCGGCCACGCTGGGTGCCGCCTGGAGCCACCATTTCGGCCAAGGCGTTGCCTGGAAGGGCCGTGCCTATTCGGCGGGCCGTGCATGACCGAGAATGTCGAGGCCTGGTCCGGCAAGTCGCGCGGTGACGAGAACTTCCCGGTCGGCTCGGCGCTGATCAGTGCCCGGCTGCGCCCGCACGTCCACGCCTACTACGCCTTCGCCCGCAACGCCGATGACATCGCCGACAGCCCGGAGTTGGCGCCCGGCGACAAAATCTGGCGCCTTGATGTGATGGAAGCGGTCCTGCTCGGCGCCAGCGATGCCGGCAGCCCCAGTGCCTTGGGCCTGCGTGCCAGCCTCGGCGAATGCGGGGTGACGCCCCGCCACGCCACCGACCTGCTGATCGCTTTTCGTCAGGACGCCACAAAAACGCGCTACGCGACCTGGAGCGAACTGCTCGACTATTGCCGCCATTCCGCCGTGCCGGTGGGCCGCCACGTGCTCGCGTTGCATGACGAGTCCGAGGACACCTTCCCGGCATCGGATGCGGTGTGCGCCGCGTTGCAGGTGCTGAACCATCTCCAGGACATCCAGAAGGACCTGCTCCAGCTCGACCGCTGTTACCTGCCGCAGGACTTGATGGAGCGCTGCGGCACCGGGATCGATGACATCGCCCGCCCGGCCGCCACGCCCGGCATGCGGCGGGTCATCGATGCCCTGCTGGACGAATGCGATGCGCTCAACTGTGCCGGGCGCGCACTGCCACCCGGTGTGCATGACCGCCGCCTGCGCCTGGAAACCGCGGTGATCGTTGGCCTGGCCGAACGCCTCACGGCCCGGCTGCGTCGCCAGGACCCGATCGCCCGGCGGGTGAAGCTCAGCAAAGCCGATGCCATGGGAGCGCTGCTTGCGGCGCTGCGCTACTGGTGAGCCCCACGTCCGACATCGCCGAGGTCGAAGCCATCGTCTGCGCCGCCGGCACCAGCTTCTACCGCGGCATGGCCATCCTGCCACCGCCGCGACGCCAGGCGATGTACGCGATCTACGCCTTTTGCCGCATCGTCGACGACATTGCCGACGAGGACTCACCGTTCGAAACCCGCAAGCCCCGGCTCGATCAATGGCGCGTCCGCGTAGCGGCACTGTATGCCGGCCACGCCGAAGACCCCGTTACCCGCGAACTGCTGCGCGCGATCCATGCCTATGGCCTGCGCCAGGATGATTTCATCGCGGTGATCGATGGCATGGCGATGGACGCCGAGACCCCTGTCGTGGCGCCGGACGGAGCCACGCTGGATCTGTACTGCGACCGCGTAGCCGCTGCCGTTGGCCGCCTGTCGGTGCGCGCCTTCGGCGATGCCTCGGCGCATGCCGATCAGGTCGCCCACCATCTGGGCCGCGCCTTGCAATTGACCAACATTCTCCGGGATATCCACGAGGACGCAGGGCGGGACCGGCTCTATCTGCCGCGCGAGCTGCTGGATCTCCAGGGCATCCCGCATGACCCAAGGGCTGCGCTAACCCATCCGATGCTGCCCCGCGTCTGCGACATCCTCGCCGCCCGCGCTCATGCCCATTTCCGCGACGCCGCCGCCTGGATGGCCAAATGCGACCGCCGGGCCATGAAGCCGGCGCGCCTGATGGGCGCCACCTATGCCGCACTTCTGTCCCGACTCGAGGCGCGCGGCTGGCAGCGCCTGGACCAGCCGGTCAAGCTCTCCAAATGGGCCAAGCTGCGCATCGCCGCCCGCCACTTGCTGTTCTAGGCAATGGCGCACGCCCACATCATCGGCAGTGGCCTGGCCGGGCTGTCGGCCGCCGTGGCGCTGACCAAGGCGGGGCACCGCGTCACGCTGTATGAAGCTGGGCCGGCCGCCGGCGGTCGCTGCCGGTCATATCTTGACCGCGAGCTCGGCTGCCGGATCGACAACGGCAACCATCTCCTGCTGTCCGGCAACCGCGCGGCGCTGGATTTCCTCGCCACCATCGGCGCCGCGGACACAATGAGCGGGCCTGCCGTAGCGCTGTTTCCCTTCATGGACCTCGCAACCGGCGAGCGCTGGACCGTCGCCCCCAACATGGGCCGAATCCCGTGGTGGATTTTCTCGGCCCAGCGTTCCGTTGCGGGCGCGCGCCTGTCCGAATTCGTGGCGTTGCTGAAGCTGAAATTCGCCCGTGGCGACCAGACCGTCGCGGAAACCCTCGGGGCCGCCGGCACACTGTATCGCCGGCTGTTGGAACCCCTGGCCATCGCCGCCCTGAACACCATGCCGGATGTGGCGCTGGCCCGGCTGCTGGGCGCGGTGGTGGATGAAACCCTGGCGCAGGGCGGTGCCGCGTGTCTTCCCCTGGTTCCCCGCGAAGGCCTGTCGGAAAGTTTCATCGATCCCGCTCTGGCCTGGCTCAACGCCCGCGGCGGCAGGTTGCACACCGGCCGGCGCGTAGCCGGGTTGCGCGACGATGCCGGTGCGGTCCAGGAACTCCTGACCACCGACGGTCCCGCCGTCATCGCACCGGGGGATGCGGTTGTGCTGGCCGTGCCGCCCTGGGTTGCTCCCACGCTCGTCCCTGGCCTGGTCGCCCCTGACGCCTTCGAGGCCATCGTGAATGTGCATTTCCGCATCGCGGCCGATCCGGGCCCGGCGGGGTTTGTCGGGCTGGTCGGCGGCCTGGTGGAATGGGTGTTCGTCAAACCCGGCATCGTCTCCACCACCACCAGTGCGGCCAACCGGGTTGTCGACCTTCCCGCAGACACGCTGGCGGCCCGTGCCTGGGCCGAGACCGCGCGTGCGCTGTCCCTTGCCGGCCCAATGCCGCCCTGGCGCGTGGTCAAGGAGAAGCGCGCCACCTTTGCCGCCACCGCGGCCCAGGAACGGCGCCGCCCGGCCGCGCGCACCCGCCTGCGCAACCTGGCCTTGGCCGGTGACTGGACGGCCACCGGCCTGCCCGCGACCATCGAGGGCGCCATCCGCTCGGGCGTCGCAGCCGCCAACACGCTTTTCGATGACGTCGGCATGGGCTAGATCGCGACGATGGACACCATGGCTCCCACCCAGCTCGACGACGCCGTCGCACGAGCCCAGGCGCGATTGCTGCGCGAGCAGAAGCCCGACGGCCACTTCGTCTTCGAGCTGGAAGCCGACGCCACCATCCCGGCCGAGTTCGTGCTGCTGACGCATTTCCTGGATCGGCCAGACGCACCGCTTGAACAGGCCATCGGCACCTATCTGCGCCGCATCCAAGGTGCCCATGGCGGCTGGCCGCTGTTCCATGACGGCAAATTCGACATCTCCGCCTCGGTGAAAGCCTATTTCGCGCTGAAGATGATCGGCGACGACCCGGACGCCCCGCACATGGCCCGCGCCCGCGAAGCAATCCTGGCCGCCGGCGGCGCCGCCGGCGCCAATGTCTTCACCCGGGCGCAACTGGCGCTGTTCGGCGAGGTGCCCTGGCGCGCCGTGCCGGTGATGCCGGTCGAGATCATGCTGCTGCCGCGTTGGTTCCCCTTCCACCTGGACCGCGTCAGCTACTGGTCGCGCACCGTCATCGTCCCGCTGCTGGTGCTGATGGCGCTGCGGCCCCGGGCGCGCAACCAGCGCGGCATCGATGTCCAGGAGCTGTTCACCACCCCGCCGCCGCAGGTGCGCAACTGGATCACCGGTCCCTTCCGCTCCGGCTGGGGCCATG
>CAXNGD010000002.1:0-28122 GCA_964201575.1 Acetobacterales bacterium
CCCCACCGACAGCACCAGCGAGGTCAGCGTGGCAAACCGATCCGGCGGAAACCAGCGCGAGATCACCACCATGCTGCCGATCAGCATCACCCCGAATCCCGCCCCCAACAGCACCCGCCCGGCCAGCAGCGTCGGCCAATCCGGCGCCAGCGTGAACACCGTCCCCCCGATGGTGGCCAGCACCAGCATCCCGGTCACCGTCTTGCGCGGCCCATAGCGATCAAACACGAACCCACACGGAATCTGCATCGCCGAAAAACCGAAGAAGAACGCCCCGGTCAGCGCCCCCAACGCCTCCGGCCCAATCGCAAGATCACGCATCAGATCAAGCCCGATGGTGACATTGGCGGCGCGAAAGAAATGGCTGGCGACATAGGCGGTGGCCAGCGTGGCCACGATCACCAGGCCCTGCCTGAGATGGGCGTGTGCCATGCGGTCCGGTCTCCCTCGGCGTCAATGCGCCGCTGCGTCGGACCTATCACGCGGCGCGCGCGCGGGCTATCCAGAGCGCATGGCGGAAACCACCGAAACCAACGCGTATGATACGCGCCGATGCGAAAACCTGCGCGGCGCGCTGGCCATGCTCGGAGCCATCGCGCTGTTCATCATCAATGACGCGATGATCAAGCTGGCCAGCGAAGGCCTCCCGGCGGCCCAGACCATCGGCGTGCGTGGCATCTTTGCCACCGCCTGGGTATTGTTGGCCGTGACGGCAGCGCGGCAATGGCACCAGGCGCATCACGCGCTGGATCCCCGCACCATGGGACGCGCCGCGCTGGATGTGCTGAGCACCTTCACCTACCTGATCGCGCTGTTCAACATGCCGCTGTCGTTGGCCGTCGCAATCGGCCAGACCGCCCCGCTGATGATGCTGGCGCTGTCTGTGATGTTCCTGCGCGAACGCGTGCCCTGGGGCCGCTGGGTCGCCGTGTCGGTGGGATTTGCCGCCGTGCTGCTGGTGGTCCGCCCGGCTGGTGGCGAGGTTGGAGAGGGGCTCGGCGGATGGGCAATGCTGGCGTTGCTGGCAACCCTGTTCAGCGCCGTTCGCGACATCTACACCCGTCTGGTGCCGGCGCGCGTGCCGTCGCTGATCATCACCATGGCGACCGCCATCGCGGTGACAATGACCGGCGTGGCGCTGACCGCGATCCAGGGCTGGGTGCCGATGTCCGGCCGCCAATGGACACTGCTGTTCGGCGCCTCGGTGTTTCTCGCCGGCGCCTATCACCTGATGATCATGGCGTTGCGGCACGGCGAGGTCTCGTTCGTCGGCGGCTTTCGCTATGCCTCGCTGCCGGCCGCCGCCCTGCTGGGCTGGCTCGTGTGGGGGCACCTGCCGGACGGTCCCCCAGTGTTCGGCATGATGGTCATCGTCGGCGCGGGGCTCTATCTGTTTCGCAGCGGGCAGCGGTGACCGCTCAAGCGGCCTGGTGCTCCCGCCCGCCAACCAACACGTCGTTCAGCGTGCCCGCGGGCAATTCCGGGTTGGCCTCGTACTGGTAACAGGCAGCGGCCCTATGCACCTCGGTGCGATACAGCGGCGGCAGGCTGGTGGCGCATTTCGCCATCGCCACCGGGCAGCGTTCCACGAAGCGGCAGCCATTGGCCGAGGGGATGGCGGCGACCTTCTGCTCGCCCTCGTCCTCCAGCCAGTCGCGCGTCGTGCTCACCTTCGGGATCGATGAGATCAGCAGTTTTGTGTAGGGATGCTGCGGGTGCTTCACCACGCGCTCGATCTCTCCCGCCTCGGCGATGCAGGCGCGGTACATCACCAGGATATTGTCGCTGACCTGATAGGCGGTGGCGAGATCATGGGTGATATAGATGATCGAGATGCCCATCTCATCGGTCAGCTTGCGCAACGAGCCGAGGATGGTGGCCCGCAGGGATGCATCCACCATCGAGACCGGCTCGTCAGCCACGATCAGCTTCGGCTTGATCAGCACCGCCCGCGCCACCATGATGCGCTGGCGCTGCCCGCCGGAAAGCTGATGCGGGAAGCGGCCGAGAATTTCCTCCGGCCGCAAGCCGACCGCGCGCAACGCGTTCTCGATCATGATGCGGCCTTCGGCGCGGCTCTTGGCCAGGCCAAACCGCTTCACAGGCGTGGTGAGCACATGGTCCACCCGGTAGAACGGGTTGTAGACCTCGTAAGGATCCTGGAACACCGCTTGCACATCGCGCCGGAATGCGCGCTTCTGTTCGCCGGACAACCGGGCCATGTCCTGTCCCTTGTAGAGCACCGTCCCTTCGCTCGGCGGCGTGAGCCCGAGGATGATGCGCGCCAGCGTGGTCTTGCCGCTGCCGCTTTCGCCGACCACCGCGGTGATCGCCGGCCGGTCGGCGTTGATGGCCATCGAAAGGTCGGACAGCGCGGTCATGGCGCCGTAGCGCTTGGTGACGTGATCGGCCCGGAGGAGGGCGGCGGCCCCGGTCATCGCAGGGCTCCAAGGAAGACCCTTCTTTTTGTTAACAAAAAGAAGCAAAAATACTTCATCCACTTGCCATCGATTTGTCCTGCGACATCCCGCCTCTCCCCAAGGAGGGCAAGAACAAAAGTCAGAAAGTTTTTTTGCTTCTTTTTGTTCACAAAAAGAAGAGTCTTCCTTGCTTGCCTATGCGCGAAGATCCTCATGCGAAGTGACACGCCGCCTGCTGGCCGGGTCCGAAATCGCGCACTGCGGGTTTCTCGGCGCGGCAGCGGTCCTCGGCGCGCCCACAGCGCGGATGGAAGGCACAGCCTGCCGGCAGGTCGCGCAGCAGCGGGGCGAGGCCCGGGATCCCCTGCATCGTACCGCGCACGTCCAGGGAGGGCAGGGAGGAGATCAGCGCCTGGGTATAGGGATGGCGCGCCCGGGTGATGATCTCGCCAATCGGCGCGACCTCAACCAGGCGGCCGGCATACATTACGCCGAGCCGGTCGACGAACTGCGCCATCAGCCCCATGTCATGACCCACCAGGATGATGGCGCAGCCCAGCACCCGCTGCACCCGGGCCAGCGTCTCCATCACCTGGCGCTGCACCACCACGTCGAGCGCGCTGGTCGGCTCGTCCGCGATGATCACCTTTGGGCGCAGGCAGATCGCAATAGCGATACAGGCGCGCTGCTTCATGCCGCCGGAAAGCTCGTGCGGATAGAGGTTCGCCACCTCTGGACGCAGGCCGACGGTGCGCAGCAACTCGGCAATCCGGTCATCGAGGTCACTGCGCGATGGCGTGACGCCATGATCGGCCAAGGCATCGGCGATCTGGGCGCGGATGCGCATCACCGGATTGAGCGAGTTCATCGAGCCCTGCGGCACCAGGGCGATGCCGGCCAGGCGAAGCGCGCGAATGCCCTCTTCGTCCAGCGCCGAGAGCTCAACGCCGTCCAGATAGACCTGCCCCCCCTGGATACGCCCGGGCGGCTTGATCATGCGCAGGATCGCCAGCGCCATGGTGGATTTGCCCGAGCCGGACTCGCCGGCTAGGCCAAGGCGCTCATTGGCCTGCAAACTGAAGGAAACATCATCCACCGCCTGCACCAGACCGAGCGGATGGTCGAAAGCGACCCGCAGCCCCTGGACGCGCAACACCTCGCTCATGCCGATTTCCGCAGGCGAGGATTGGCGATTTCGTCGAGGCCAACGGTCACGAAGAACAAGCCAAGGAACACGATCAGGATGATCACCGTCGGCGCCGTCCACCACCACCACCAGCCATTGATCATGGCGGCGTTGAAGTTCACCCAGTACAGCGTCATCCCCAGCGTCGGCGCATCGATCGGCCCAAGCCCGAGCACCTCCAGCCCGATCGAGGCCAGGATCGCCGACGAAATCGCGTTGACCAGCGTGGCGGCCAGGTAAGGCAAAAGATTCGGCATCAATTCAAAAAAGATGATCGCCGGCCCGCTCATCCCGGACATCCGCGCGATTTCGACATAGCCGCGCTCGCGCAGCGACAGCACTTGCGCGCGGATCGTCCGCGTCGGATTCAGCCAAGCCAACGAGGCCACCACAATGGCCATCTGGTTCACCGTCAACCCGCCACGGATCGATACCGCGATGATGATCAGCACCAGCAACCCGGGAACCGTCAGCCCGATATCGGCGATGCCGCGAATGATCGTATCGGCCCAGCCGCGATAATACGCGGCAACGAAAGCCAGCACAGTGCCAATGGCCACGCCGAGAATCCCGGCGATGAACCCGATCCGCAGCGTCAGCGGCGTGCCCGCCACCATCACCGCCAACAAGTCGCGGCCCTGGCGGTCAGTGCCGAAAGGATAGCGCCAGGACGGCGGCTGCAACGGCCGCACCGACAGGGCGCGCGCATCCTCGACATCAACGATGAAGTGACCAATCACCACAAACAGCAACAGGAACAGCAACAGCGCACTGCCCACCACCAGCGAGGTGTTGCGGCGAAGGTAGCGGACGAACCCCTGCATCTCAGGTCCGCTGATAGCTGATGCGCGGATCGAGCAGCGGGTAGACGAGGTCGAGGATCAGCGTGGCCAGCCCCAGCGCCACGATCACCGTGAAGACCACCCCCTGGATCAGGAAATGGTCGTTCTCGCGGATGGCCTGGAACAGCAGCGTCCCGATCCCTGGATAGCCGAAGATCACCTCGACCAGCACCGCGCCGGACAGGATCTGGCCGAGCGCCAGGGCGAAGGCGGTGATCTGCGGCAGGATCGCATTGCGCAGGCAATACCGGCTGAAGATCGTGAAACTGGACAACCCCTTGCTCTCGGCAAAGGTGACGTAGTCTTCCCCCATCGTCGTGACCATCATGCCGCGCATGCCCAGCGCCCAGCCGCCAGTGGCCACCAGGATGATCGACAAGGCCGGCAACACCGCATGGCGGGCCACATCGGCCACGAACCCCAGCGTCATCGCCGGCGTCGCCCCCATCGAATAGCCCCCGAAGATCGGCAGCCACGGCACCTGGAAGGCGAAGACGTACATCAGGATCAGGCCGAGCAGGAAGAACGGAATGGCATGCAGCGCCCAGAGCGGCGGCATCAGCCAGGCCATCCAGCGCGGCGCCCGCGGCCATGCCAGCAATGCCCCAAGAACGGTGCCAATCACGAACGACAGCAACGTGGTCATGCCAAGCAAGGCCACCGTCCACGGCACCGCCTCGGCGATCATGTCGGAAACTTTGCGCGGATAGTTGGCGATCGAGTAATTGAAGTCCAACTGGACAACGTCGCCGATATAAGAAAAATATTGCTGCCAAAGCGGCCGGTCGAGACCAAACCGCGCCTCGTAGACCTTGACCATGTCGTCAATGCCGCTCTGCACATAACCGCCAAGGGCGGCCTGTTGCAGCAGCTTGCTCCGCACCGGATCCTGGCCCGACAGCTTCGGCAGAAAGAAGTTCAGCGAAGCTGCCAGCCAGATGATCACGACAAACACGCCGCATCGCTTGGTGATGTCGATCAGACGCAAAGCGGCGTGTCCTTCCCGTCGTTCAGGAGGTCGGCTTGAGCGACCACAGCACCATCGGGAAGGTCAGGTGCCAATGGGCGCCGTTGACATGGAATGGCGCCGCGGCGTTGTCCGCCGTCGGCCAGTTCTCCCAGTACGTGGTGTTCATCGGGATGCGGTGGTGAAGCTGCACCAGCTGGATATCCGGCAGTTCCGGCAGCCAGATATCCATCGCCTTCCGATAGATCTCCTTCAGCTTGGGAATGTCTGTTGGTGGCACCGCGAACATCTCGTCCACCAGCTTGTCATAGGCAGCGTTCTTCCACTTGGCGAAGTTCACCTGATGCGCCCCAGGCACCGCCACCGAGGAGCTTTGGTACAGCTTCAGCGTGTTGTAGGGCTCATTGACGCTGCCGCCATGGCCATAGATCGCGCCGACATACTGGCCCTTCTGGAACCGGTCATCAAAGTTCGGCGGCAGCGACATGCTCGCCTCAACGCCGGACCGCCGGAGCATCTCGGTCAGCACCGGACCGATCGCCGAACCGGTACCACCCACCCCGATGATATCAAGCGTCAGCTTCTTGCCCGCCGCATCGGCCCAGATTCCATCAGCACCTTTCTTGTAACCCTTGCCAGTCAACAGCGCATCGCCGCGCCGCCGATCAAACGCCAGCGTGTCGTATTTGACCAGCAGATCCTTGATCGCATCCTTGTAAGGCTGCAACGGCGTATAATCCGGCATCGGCAACGGCGACACCTCGGACGCCCCGAGATAGGCCACATCGATCAACTGCTGGCGATCGACATAGTGGCTCAGCGCCCAGCGGATCGCGGGATCGTCAAAGGGCGGCGTCTCGTTGTTCACATAGAGCGAAATCGGCCACCAGTCGCGATACCCGAACGGTGGCTTCTGCCCGGAATGGGTCGTGATCTTCGGGTTGCCGCGAAACACCGTGGCGAAGGTCGCCGGCTGCATGCCGGTCCCCGCATCCACCTGGTTGGTGATCAGCAACTGGGCGGATTGCTGCTCGCCGGCAAACGGCAGCCAGATATTGCGCAACACCTGCGGCATCGGTGCCATGCCGCGATCCGCGGCCCACCATTTCTCCCGCCGATCAAAAATCTTCTGCTGCGGCGAGGCCGTGGTGACCTGCCACGGACCCGTGGTGACCGGATGGCCCTTTGCGATATCGAAATGCTTGAACGTGGTCCAGTCCTGCCCCTCGAAGATATGCTTGGGCACGATATAGACGCCGATATCGTATTTGTACGACATGAAGAAGAAGAACCGCGGTGACGGGATCTTGAAGTCCACAACAACGGTATTGGCATCCGTCGCCGTCGCCTTCTCCACCGCCTGGTTCACATCGATACCCCAGCGCACCTTCGGCCCGAGATCGCGCAGGCTGTTCAGCGTGAAGGCCACATCCGCCGCACTGAACGCCACCCCATCGGACCAGGTGATGCCCGAGCGGGTCTTGATCGTCAGCTTGCGGAAATCCGGCGCGAACTCGAAGCTCTCGGCCAACCACATATGCATCTTGTCGGCAAAGGCGCTGTAATACGCCAGCGGCTCATACATCAGGTTCGGGCCATTCTGATGATTGGACCCCAGCGAGTACGGGTTCCAAAGCTCGAAATCCACCCAGCGCCCCTCGCGCCCCCCCCAGATCAGGATCATCGTGCGGTTGCGCGGCGGCGCCGCCGGCTGCGCATCGACCGACTGCCAGGGCAGCGCCGCGGCAGTCCCCGCAAGCACGCTGGTCTTCAGCAAGTCGCGCCGCGTCGGCACCGCGCGTTTCGGGTTTTCGGCCATGACGTGGTCCCCTCCATCGTTCGCCCGCGGGTTACGCCGTGCGGGCTGTTTTGTTGCGCCAATACGTTGCACCGCGGCGCCGGCACGCTGTCAAGCAATCGTTCAATGGCGGCTCACCCCCCGCCGTAAGCCTGCCCCCATTTCTCGCTGAACACCACATCGCCCAGCACCGTCCGCCCCACCGGCCCAAACTTCCCCATCGGCCACCCAATCGGCAGGATCGCATAGGAACGCACCCCCGCCGGCAACCCCATCGCCGCATCGGCCGCCTCGCCATGCAGCATTTGCCGCGTCGTCAACGTCGACCCCAACCCCAAAGCCCGAGCGGCCAACAGCATGTTCTGCACCGCCGGATAGATCGAGGCCCCAGACCCCCGCCCGGGCGCAGCGCCGCCCTCATCCAGACACGCCACAATCCAAACCGGCGCCTCATGATAATGCTCAGTCAGATACTCCACCGCATGGTGCTGCCGCGCATACTTCTCCGCCGAAACCCCCGGCGGCGGCGGCGAACTCGCATAGCGCGGCCCCACCACCTCATCGAACGCCCGCTTGTAGAACACCTGCACCGCCTTCTTCACCGCGGCCTCCTTGATCACCAGAAACCGCCAGCGCTGGAAATTCCCGCCATTCGCCGCACAAACCCCGGCCTCCAGTATCTTCCGCACCAACTCATCCGGCACCGGATCAGCCTTCAGCCGCCGCATCGCCCGCGTCGTCTGCATGATTTCGAAAACATCGTTCATCGCGCCCGCTCCTTCAAAAACCAATCAACCAGCCCCGGCTGTAAATCCCGCGGATACGTATGCGAGAGATCATCCACCTCAACATACGTCACATCCGCCCCCACCGCCCGAAACGCCCGATGCGCCGTGCGCGCAACATCCACCGGAAACATCCAGTCCAGCCCCCCATGCACCAGGTGGATCGGCAACCCAGCCATCCGGCCCCGCTCGCTCATCTCAATCAGGATCGGATGAAAACTCGCCGCAAACGGCGCCAGATGCGTATACCGGCTATCCCCCATCAACCCGGACAACAGCGTAAACGTCCCCCCATCGCTCATCCCCGTCAGCATCATCCGCGACCGATCCACCGGCCACCGCTCCGCAATGAACTCCACCATCCGCCCAATATTCGGCGTATCCAGATCCTCCCCAGCCAGCGCCCACGTCCCCCCCACCGACGTCGGCGCCGCCACAATCAACCCCCGGCTGCGCGCCGTCCGCACCCAGTTCCACAGAAAACTCCGCCCATGCCCGCTCCCCCCATGCAGCGCCACCACCAGCGGCCGCGCCTCCCCATCCCGCGTATCCTCCGGCACAAACAGCGAAAACCCCCCGCGCTGCTTCTCATCGTTCTCCGCATGCAAAACCCCACGGTTCGGCTTGGCCTGCCCCAGCGCCAGGTCGGCATTCAGCGCTGCGTCCTCGCGTTGGTCGGCATCCAGAAAGAACTGGCTGACCTGCGGGATCACCCGGACAAGCGGAAACAGCGCCTCCTGCGCCCGCGTCTCGCTGCGCAGCGCCCGATACGCCCGCCGGACATCCCCCCCGACCGCAGCAATGCGCAGCCCGCCCCAGGCCTCCAACGTGGCATCCACCGCCCGTTCCACCTGGGCACAGAAACTGGCCAATTGCGGCGGCCAGGTCGCGGTGCGAAACCGGGTGAACGCGGCCTCAAGCGCCTCGTCCGGCGCGCCGACCGCCTCCAGCACCGCCTCCATGTCGCCGGGATGCAAATGCCGCGCAACAAACCCCAGCGGCGCCAGTGCCGCCATCAGCGCATCAATTGTCTCGGCAATCGTCTGCTCCAGGGCGGTGGCGTCGACCACTATCTCAGTATCCCTTCAACAAGGCAGTCAAGAAAGAATCTTCTTTTTGTGAACAAAAAGAAGCAAAAAAACTTCATCCACTAGCCCCACCGACGTCGCTCGAGCCCGGCCCCATCGAATAAAGTTTTTTTGCTTCTTTTTGGACACAAAAAGAAGTCTTCCCCTTACTCACCCCAAAGAAGGCCGCCCAGCCTCCACCCAACCCCGATACTCGGCCATCGTCCGCTCCGTCGCCGGATAAAACCCCGCAATCGGCTCCCCCAGCTCCACCCGCCGCTTGATGTACGCCTCCACCTGCTCCTGCTCCAGCCCCGAGACCGCAACCTTGTCGGCGAGCCCGCGCGGGATCACCACCACCCCATCCTCATCCCCCACCACGATATCCCCGGGGAACACCAGCACCCCGCCGCAACTCACCACCTCATTGCACCCGATCGCCAGCGTGCTCGCCGTATGCGGCGGCGGCGTGAACGCCCGCGCATGCACCGGCAGCGCCATCTCCATCAGCGGCCCGGCATCGCGCATCGCCCCATCGGTAACCAGCCCGGCAATCCCGCGAAAGATCATCCGCGCCGCCAGGATATCCCCCACCGCCCCGCCATCCACATTCCCCCCGGCATCGATCACCACCACGCTGCCCGCCGCCGACTCCTCGATGATCCGCCGCGTCGGATTGCTCTCCGCCGACAGATTCGCCATCGACTTCTCCAGATCCTCCCGCATCGGCCCATAGCGCAGCGTCACCGCCGGTCCCACGAACCGGCACTTCCCCATGTTCAGCGGCCGGATATTGACCGGCGAGCGCGACCGCAACCCCGCGATCTTGAGCAACTGCGAGGTCAGCGTCGCCGTGCTGACATGCCGCAGCTTGCCAAGCGGATCGTCAGCCAAGGGGGGCAGGGCACTTGTCATGATTGTTTCCTCGCCATTCGGGTCCGCAACCCTAGCAGCCCCACCCCCGAAGGTGCCAACATGCCGCATCCAAAGGGAGACACCACCATGAGCGCCGATCCGAACCGCGTCATCGTCACGGGCGAAAACCCGTTCATCCGCCTCAGCGAAACCGATGGCGGCGAAATCACCACCAACGCCAGCTTCTGGCGCATCATCTTCTCGCCCGCCGGCCCCGGCCACGTGCTCTACCTCAAGAGCGAACTGACCGACGGCGAATGGCGCATCTACAGCGACAACATCGCCATGACCCGCTGGCTGCAAGCCACCGTCCAAGGCATGCTGAACCCGGAACTCGCCGATCTCAGCCTGCCGGTCATCGACGCCGATTTCTCCCGCTCCGGTGACTACCGTGACTTCTGGACCGAAAGCCTGACCAGCTTCGACGAAGAAATCTCGCTGACCTGGTACAGCCCCGGCGACCCGCTGCTGATCCACACCGACCCCAAGGCCGACCCGGCCCGCCCATACGGCGTCTGCACCGTGCTGGTCCCCGTCTCCGGCGCGCGCCTGGTCGTGAACGGCATCCCCGCCGCCGGAACCCCCTGGCCCCGCGAACGCGAAGGCCGCCCGTTCAGCACCAGCGCGCTCGCCTTCTCCGAAAGCTGGACCGAAGCCCGCTGACGCAAAAACACCCGCAGCACGCCCACGCGCGCTGCGGGCCACCCCCTTCCCCTCCACCAATCCCGTCATCCCGAACGAAGTCAGGGATCCACGCTTCCTTCCTCACCGCTCGCCCGCCCGCTCCGCCAAGGCAAGGCAGCAAGAATCTTCTTTTTGTGAACAAAAAGAAGCAAAAAAACTTTACTACTTAAGAACAATGTTATCCTGAGCGGAGCGAAGGACCCACGCTACTGCCCCCGGGTACCAGACAATAAACTACACAAACATAGTAACCCAACCCCCCCATTTATTGCCGCCTCTCCCCGCCCCACGCTAAAGCACCCCCGCGCAAGGCCCGCCCGGCCTCACCAGAAAGGCTGCGGCATGAAGGCCTGCGTCTACCACCGTTACGGCGGTCCCGAAGTCGTCGAAATCCACGACCTGCCAACCCCGGCGCCAAAGCCCGGCGAACTCCTCATCCGCATCCACGCCGCCACCGTCAGCGCCGGCGACTGGCGCATGCGCTCGCTCGCCATGCCGCGCGGCTTCGCACCGTTCGCGCGGCTGGCCATCGGGATCACCGGCCCGCGCCAACCCATCCTCGGCGGCGACTTCGCCGGCATCGTCGCCGCCATCGGTGCCGGCGTCACCCGCTTCGCTCCCGGCGACGCCGTATTCGGTTTCCCCGGCATCAAGCTCGGCTGCCACGCCCAATACCGGGTCCTGCCCGAAACCGGCCCGGTGCTCCCCAAACCCGCCGCCCTGGATTTCGCCGCCGCCGCCAGCCTGCCCTTCGGCGCCATGACCGCGCTGCACTACCTGCGCCGCGCCGCCATCCAACCCACCGACCGCGTGCTGGTGGTCGGCGCCTCCGGTGCCGTCGGCAGCGCCATCGTGCAACTGGCCCGGCACCACGGCGCCGACGTCACCGGCGTCACCAGTACCGCCAACCTCGACCTCGTGACCGCGCTCGGCGCCCATCGCGCGATCGACTCCACCAAAACCGATGTCCACGCCGGCCCGACGCAATACGACATCATCGCCGATACCGTCGGCGCCACACCCTTCTCCCGCTACCGCCCGATCCTGCGACCAAACGGCCGCCTGCTCGCCATCGCCGCCAACCTGCCGGACATGCTGCCCGCCCTATGGGCACCCCTCTACGGCCGCCGCGTGATCGTCGGCCCCGCCTCGGAAACCCTGGACGACCTGCGTCAAGTCGCCACCCTGGCCGAACAAGGCGCCCTGCGCCCCTTCATCGACCGCCACTACGACATGACCGACATCACCGCCGCCCACGCCCACGTCGCCACCTTCCGCAAACGTGGCAACGTGATGCTGAATCTGGCGTAGTCGCCATACAAAATGTTTCAAGAAGAACGAAAGCAAGACTTCTTTTTGTGAACAAAAAGAAGCAAAAAAACTTTATCCATTAAGCACGTGGTCATCCTGAGCGGTGCGAAGGACCCACACTACCGCCCCCGGGTCGTAAACGGGGAGCCAATACTGACCCACCACAACCTCAAGACCATTGCGCGACCCACCCGCGCCACCGTCATGAACGCACCTGAACACCCGCCCCATCCTCCCTCCGCGCCCCGCCAACCCCGGCCGCTTCCCCCCAAACACCTTAACATTACCAAAAATTAACAAAACACCCCTTGCCTCTCCAAAAACAGTTAGTTATATATATCCCCATGGCAACCCAACCCACCCCCCTGAGCGCGCAGATCGCGGCGCTCCGCACCACCGTCCCTGCAGGGACGGCCGAGGGGTCGCGACTTCATCATTCCATTATCGCGATAATATCCGCCATCTTGACCCGCCTCTTCACCCGGCTGGAACGAATGGTCGAACTCTGGCAGGCCGGCACCCTTCCCCTCCCCGCCCCGCGCCACCCGTCCGCGCCCAATCCCGCCCGCCCCACCTGCGCCCACCCGGACTCCGTCCGCAGCGCGCCCCGGTTCGCAACCCGCCGGTCGCCCGCCATCGCTGCCGCGCCCGCCCCCCCCCCCCCCCCCAATCCCACCTGAGCCCCTCCAGGCGCCCGTCATCCGCCACCGCGCCAATCCCCCATCTCTCTTGGCCCCCATGCCTGCGCCTGCCCTGCGCGCGGCCCCCCGCGACCGCATCCGCGCCACGCACGGCCCTCCCACGCCCGGCTTTGTCCGAAAACCCCGAAATCCCGCAGCGCGCCATCGCATCATAAATATTCCGATAACGTATCAAAACATCGAAACGCAGCCCTCTGTCCGCCACCCCTACCGCCGCAACCGATCCACCTCGCCAGCCGCCCAGCGCCGCCGCGCCTCCTCGGCCACATGCTTGTCCACGATCGTGATCCCGATCGGCGCCAGGCTCATCCCCGCCAGCTTCACATGCTGCCAGGCAAACGGAATGCCGATGATCGTCACCGCCGACGCCACCGCCGCCACAACATGCCCAATCGCCAGCCAGAAGCCCGCCACCACAACCCAAACGATGTTGCCGATCAGCCCCGCCACCCCGGTGCCAATATCCGCCCGCCCGGTCAGCGTACTGCGATTGATCGCCTCCCGCCCGAACGGCCACAGCGAGAACAGCGCAATGTTGAAACACGCCCGCGCCCAAGGCAGCCCGATAATCGTCGCCGCCGCCAACACCCCGGCCAGGAACCACAGCACGACCATCACCAGCCCGCCAAAGACCACCCAGACGATATTCAGGATCAGTGACATGTCACCCCCAAAACGCTCAACGCCAATAGCGCAGGGGGAAATGGCGCACCCGGAAGGACTCGAACCTCCAACCCCCAGATTCGTAGTCTGGTGCTCTATCCAATTGAGCTACGGGTGCAGCAGAGGCGCGCGGTATAGCCTCCGCGCGCCACATCGGCAAGTCGCTAAATGCAGATCAGTCCGTCATGCGCCGAGCTTGTCCAATTCGCGCACAACAGCCTCGCCCATCACGCTGGTCGAAACCTTCGCACAACCCGGCGCCATCACATCCGCCGTGCGCAACCCGCTGGCCAGCACATTGGTGCACGCCTGCTCAATGATCGCCGCGTCCTCATCCATGCCAAAGGAGTACCGCAACAACATCGCAAAGCTCAGCATCTGCGCCATCGGATTGGCGATCCCCTTGCCGGCGATATCCGGCGCGCTGCCATGGATCGGCTCATACAACGCATGCCGCCGGCCGGACGAATCCACCGCCCCCAGCGTCGCCGAAGGCAGCATCCCCAACGACCCCGTCAGCATCGAAGCCAGGTCGGACAGGATATCGCCGAACAGATTGCCGGTGACGATCACATCGAACTGCCGGGGATTGCGCACCATCTGCATGGCACAGTTGTCGGCATACATATGGCTCAGCTCAACGTCGGGATACTCGGCCTTGCCCAGCGCGGTGACGGTCTGGCGCCACAACAGCCCGGACTCCATCACATTGGCCTTCTCCACCGAGCACAGCCGGTTCTGTCGCTTGCGCGCCAACTCGAACGCCACCCGCGCCACCCGCTCGATCTCCGGCGTGGTATAGACCTCGGTATTGATCCCGCGCTTCGTGCCGTCCGCCAGCGTCTCCACCCCGCGCGGCTCGCCGAAATAGATACCCCCCGTGCTCTCGCGCACGATCATGATATCCAGCCCGCGAATGACCTCCGCCTTCAACGTCGAAGCATCCACCAGCGGGTCCAGCACGATCGCCGGCCGCAGATTGGCAAACAGCCCCAACTCGCGCCGCAGCGTCAGGATCGACAACTCAGGCCGCATATCGAACCCGAGCGTGTCCCACTTGGGCCCGCCCACCGACCCGAACAGCACCGCGTCCGCCTCCCTGGCCCGCATCACCGTCTCCGGCCGGATCGCGATGCCATGCGCATCGATGCACGCCCCGCCCACGATATCTTCGGAGATGTCGAACACCGCCCGCCGCCGCCGCGCCATCCAGTCGATCACGTGACCAACTTCGCGCATCACCTCAGGGCCAACGCCGTCACCAGCCAGCACCAGCAGCTTCTTGTTCGATGCCATCGCGGGATCCTAAACGCTGATGCCGGGCATCCAGGATTTCTCCTGCGCCTGGCGGGCCTCGTAGCTGTCAATCTTCGGCGCGTGCTGCAAGGTCTGGCCGATATCGTCCAGCCCGTTCAGCAACAGATGCTTGCGAAAGGCGTCGCTCTCGAACCTGATCTTCTCGCCATTCGGCCGCACCACCACCTGTTCCTCCAGGTCGATGGTCAGCCGCGCATTGTCGCCCTGCCGCGCATCCTCCATCAACTGGTCGCACACCGCGCGCGGCAGGCGGATCGGCAGGATGCCGTTCTTGAACGTGTTGTTGTGGAAGATGTCGGCAAAATCCGGCGCGATCACGCAACGAATGCCAAAATCCAGCAACGCCCACGGCGCATGCTCGCGCGACGACCCACAGCCGAAATTCTCATGCGCGATCAGGATCTCCGCGTTCCGATACGGCCCCTGGTTCAGCACGAACTCCGGCCGTTCGGCCCCATCGGCATCGAACCGCAACGTGTCGAACAGATGCACCCCAAGCCCGGTACGCTTGATCGTCTTGAGGAACCGCGCCGGAATGATCTTGTCGGTATCGACATTGGCCATCGGCAGGGGTGCTGCAACGCCGGTGAGCGTGGTGAACTTGTCCATCAGCCCAGCTCCCTCACATCGGCGATATGCCCGGTGACAGCCGCCGCCGCCGCCATCGCGGGTGACAGCAGATGGGTGCGCCCACCGGGGCCTTGTCGCCCCTCGAAGGTACGGTTGCTGGTGCGGGCACAGCGCTGGCCCGGCGTCAGCTTGTCCGGGTTCATCCCCAGGCACATCGAACACCCGGGCTCGCGCCATTCGAAGCCAGCCTCCAGCAGGATCTTGTCGAGCCCCTCGGCCTCGGCCTGGTCACGCACGATGCCCGATCCCGGCACCACCATGGCGCGAACCCCGGGGGCCACCCGGCGGCCGCGGGCAATGGCGGCGGCGGCCCGGATATCCTCGATGCGCCCATTGGTGCAGGAACCGATGAACACCACGTCGATCTTCAGATCGGTCATCTTCTGGCCGGGGACCAGGCCCATATACTCGACCATCCGCGCAAGCTGCGCCCGCTTGGCTTCATCCGCCTCGTCCGCCGGGTTCGGCACGGTGGCGGTGACGGCCACCACCGCCTCGGGGTTGGTACCCCAGGTCACCATCGGCGCGATGGTTGCCGCGTCGATCACCACGGTCTTGTCGTAGACCGCGCCGGCATCGGCCGGCAGGCTGCGCCACCAATCGATCGCCCGCTCGAGCGCCTCGCCCTTGGGGGCATAGGGCTTGCCGCGGACATAGGCGAAGGTCGTCTCGTCCGGTGCGATCATCCCGGCCCGCGCACCGGCCTCGATCGACATGTTGCAAACGGTCATCCGCCCGGCCATGTCCAACGCCCGGATCGCCGGACCGGCGAACTCGATCACATGCCCGGTGCCGCCGGCCGTGCCGATGACCCCGATCACCGCCAGCACGATGTCCTTGGCGGTGCAGCCGACGGGCAGGGTGCCATCCACCCGCACCAGCATGTTCTTCGCCCGGTTCTGCAACAGCGTCTGGGTGGCGAGCACATGCTCCACCTCCGAGGTGCCGATGCCGAAGGCCAGCGAGCCCATCGCGCCATGGGTGGAGGTATGGCTGTCGCCACAGACGATCGTCATGCCGGGCAGCGAGATGCCCTGCTCCGGCCCGATGATGTGCACGATGCCCTGCTGGGGCGACATGATCGGGAAATACGGCACGCCGAACTCGGCGACATTGCGCTCCAGGGTTTCCACCTGGATGCGGCTGTCCTCTTCCTTGATGCCGTTCGCCCGGCCTTCGGTGGGAATGTTGTGGTCGGCCACCGCGATGGTCGCGTCCGGCCGGCGCACTTTATGCCCCGCCAGCCGCAAGCCCTCGAACGCCTGCGGGCTCGTCACCTCATGCACGAGGTGGCGGTCGATGTACAGAACACAGGTGCCATCCGGAAGCTGCTCGACCACGTGGGCATCCCACACCTTGTCGAACAGCGTCCGCGGTTTGCCGTGTGCCATCGTCTTCCCCCTCGTGCAGCCAGCCGATTACTCGGCCGCAGTTGCCGGCGCAACGTCGCGGGCGCGCTCGGCGATACGCGCCGACTTGCCGCTGCGGCCGCGCAGATAATACAGCTTCGCCCGGCGGACATCGCCGCGGCGCACCACCGCGATCTCGGCGATGGTTGGCGCATACAGCGCGAACACGCGCTCGACACCCTCGCCGTAGCTGATCTTGCGCACGGTGAAGTTGCTGGACAGGCCCTTGTTCGAACGCGCGATACACACGCCCTCGAAATTCTGGATGCGGCTGCGCTCGCCTTCTACCACCTTGACCGCCACGCGCAGCGTGTCGCCGGGGATGAAGTCGGGCACCGCACGCTCGGCGGTAAGGCGGGCGATCTGCTCGGCCTCGTACTGCTGGATGATGTTCATGGATGGTCCTTTCGTCGATGTCTCTAGGGCGCGATGCCGGACGAGGCAATCGTCCGGCCGCGTGCCAATTGATAGGCGGCCCACAGGTCGGGCCTTCGTTCGCGCGTGATCCGTTCCGCTTCGCCGCGGCGCCAGGCAGCAACGGCACCGTGGTGGCCGGACAGCAGCACCTCCGGCACGGCGCGCCCCTGCCACTCCGCCGGGCGGGTGTAGTGCGGGTATTCCAGCAACCCGGCATAGGCGCCGGGCGAAAAACTCTCCTCGGCGGCGCTTTCGGCCGCACCCATCACGCCGGGCAGCAGCCGCACGCAGGCATCCAGCAGCACCAGCGCGGCCGGCTCGCCGCCCGACAGCACGTAGTCGCCGATGCTGACTTCCTCCAGCCCGCGCGCTTCGATCACCCGCTCGTCCACGCCTTCGAAGCGCCCGCACAGCACCACCGCCCCAGGCCCGGCCGCCAGGTCGCGTACCCGTGCCTGTGACAGGGGCCGCCCGCGCGGGGTCAGGTAGATCATCGGCCGGTCGTCGGCCACCAGGGCGAGTGCGGCGTTGATGACATCCGGGCGAATCACCATACCGGCCCCGCCGCCGAACGGCGTGTCATCCACCTTGCGATGCCGGTCGGTCGCCACCTCGCGGATTTCGCGAACTTCCAGCGACCACGCCCCGCCCGCCAGCCCGCGCCCGGCCAGCGACTGGCCAAGCGGGCCGGGAAACATCGCGGGGAACAGGGTCAGGACGGAGGCGCGCCAGCTCATTCGGCGGCCTCCGCGTCGGTGCCGGGGACATTCACTTCTTCCGGCGGCACCACGGTCACCACGCCGCCGGCGATGTCGACCACCGGCACGCAGGCCTTGGTGAACGGCACGATCAGCCGGCCGATCTCCAGGCTCGCCCCGGCGCCATAGTCGTGCACCGTGTCGATCTTCCCGAGTTCGGTGCCGTCCGGTGTCACAGCCCGCAGCCCGACGAGGTCGGCGAGGTAGAACTCGTCCTCATCCTCGGGCGCCGGCAGCCGGTCGCGGTCGACATAGAGTCGCACGTTGACCAGCGTCTGCGCCGCCTCGCGGTCGCGCATCTGCACTTGCCGCCCATCGACGATTTCCACCACGCGCGCCACGCCATCGCTCGCCCATGACAGGGCAAAGCGCCGGCCGCGTTTGTCGGTGAACGGGCCATAACCGGGTAGGTCCGCGGGGTCGGCGGTGTAGCTGTGGACATGCGACAGGCCCCGCACACCGTGCGGCCGGCCGATCACGCCCATCAGGATACGCCGGTCAGGCAAGGTCAGGCTCCGCTGCTTAGGCGGCCGCGGCGGCGGCGGCCTTGGCGCGCTCCTGCGCCTTCTTCTTCGGGGCGGACTGGACCGGCTGTTCCGGGTAGACCGGCATCGGCGCCAGGCCGGCATGGCCGAGGAACTTGGCCACGCGTTCGGTGGGCAGCGCGCCCTGTTTCACCCAGTGCAGGATGCGCTCGCCGAGCAGGCGCACGCGGTCCTCGTGCTCAGCCGGCAGCATCGGGTTGTAGCTGCCCAGCCGCTCGATGAAGCGGCCATCGCGCGGCGAACGGCTGTCGGCCACCACAATGTGGTAGTACGGCCGCTTCTTGGCACCGGCGCGGGCGAGGCGAATCTTGAGGCCCATCAATTGTCTCCAGTCAGGTGTTCGTTGGTCGGTTTAAAGATCAGAACGGCCGCCGGCGCCATCGTTTAGAACGGCCTCCGGCCTTGCGGCATCAACGCCCCAAGGCCCTGTCGCATCAGGCCCTTCTGACCCATCTTGGTCATCCGCTTCATCATCGTGGACATGTCGTCGAACTGCTTCAGCAGCCGGTTCACGTCCTGGACCGTCATGCCGCAGCCCGCCGCGATGCGCTTCTTGCGGCTGGCCTTGATCATGTCGGGATTCTTGCGCTCGCCGGTCGTCATCGAGGAGATGATCGCCTGTTGGCGCTTGAGCACTTTCGGGTCGAGCTGCGCGCCCCTGCCGGAGGCATCGAGCGCTGCCTGGATCTTGCCGGCGCCGGGCAGCATGCCGACGATCGACTGGATCGAGCCCATCTTGTTGAGCTGCTTGAGCTGGTTGGAGAAGTCTTCCAGGTCGAAGGTGCCCTTCGCCATCTTGCGGGCGAGTTTTTCGGCCTCTTCCTCGTCAACCAGCTCGGCGGCGCGCTCGACCAAGCCGACCACGTCGCCCTGGCCCAAGATGCGGCCGGCGACGCGTTCGGGGTGGAACTCCTCCAGCGCATCCAGCTTCTCGCCGGAGCCGGAGAACTTGATCGGGGCGCCGGTGACCGCGCGCATCGACAGGGCCGCGCCGCCGCGGGCATCGCCGTCCATGCGGGTCAGCACGATGCCGGTCACGCCGAGTGCGTCGTTGAAGGCCTTGGCGGTGTTGACGGCGTCCTGGCCGGTCATGGCGTCGACCACCAGCAGGGTCTCAGCCGGGTTGGTGGCGGCGCGGATGGCCTGGACCTCGGCCATCAGCGACTCGTCGATCGACAGGCGGCCGGCGGTGTCCAGGATGACGATGTCATAGACTTCGCGCCGGCCGGTATCCATGGCGCGGGCGGCGATTTCCAGCGGGGTCTGGCCGGGGATGATCGGCAGGCTGCCGACGCCGGCTTGCTTCGCCAGCGTTTCCAGCTGGAGCTGGGCGGCCGGGCGCTGGGTATCCAGGCTGGCGAGCAGGACCTTCTTGCGGTCGCGCTTGGACAGGCGGAGCGCCAGCTTGCCCGAGGTGGTGGTCTTGCCGGAGCCCTGCAGGCCGACCATCAGGATCGGCGCCGGGGAGGCGGCATTGAGGTTCAGCGCCACCGCGCCGGCGCCGCCGAGGGCATCGACCAGCACGTCGTTGACGATCTTCACCACTTGCTGGCCAGGCGAGACCGAGTCGATCACCTCGGCGCCGACGGCACGCTCGCGCACCTTGGTGATGAAGTCGCGCACGACGGGGAGTGCGACGTCGGCGTCCAGCAGGGCGAGGCGGACCTCGCGCAGGGCTTCCAGCACGTCGGTTTCCGACAGCCGCCCGCGCGTGCGCAGACGGTCGAAGACCCCTGTGAGTTTGCCGGACAACGCCTCGAACACGCCTGGCTCCATCGTCAAAAGCGGCGGCCTGGACCCCCGCAATACAAAGCGCGCCGCTGCGCGAACCCTCGCGGAGCGGCGGTGAGAGCGCGCTGTATGATCGCCGCCGCTGACCGCGTCAAGCTTTGGGCCCGTCAAGCTTTGGGCCCGTGAAGCTTTGGGCGCGTCAAGCTTTGGGCGCGTCAAGCTTTGGGCGCTGGTCGCCATAGGCGGCGCAGGCGGACGAAGCCGCGATAGCCCAGTTCCAGCACCGGCAGCACGATCGACAGGCCAGCGATGCGCGCCGCCCAGCTGAACCGGGGCAGGGTGCGCCACAGCGCCACGAACGCCGCGGCGCCGGATGCCATCCGGCCGTCAGCGGTTTGCACATGCATGCGCGCCAGCGCCGCCTCGCGGGTCAGCCCCGGCGCCAGGGCCGCAGCATCGCAGCTTGCCACATCGACGAAGGCCAGCCGTTCGCTGCCCGGGGTCTTGCGATACTGCGCCATTTCCCGGGTGCAGATCGGGCAGGCACCGTCATAGTAGACCGTCGCGTCGGGCGGCGTGGCGGGCGTGTTCATGGACCAGGATTTGGTGCGTGAACGTGCAGGCGGCAAGCGGCAGGCGGCCAGGGCAGCAGTTATTCGTCCCCTTGTGTTGCTCAAACCCGGTGAACCGGTGCAGGCTTTGTCCAACCAACACCAGCCGGGTCAGGAAACGCCGTGAGCACCTTGGATCAATGCGACGATATCTATCAGCTCCGCGATGCTGCCCGCCGCCTGCTGCCGCGTGGGATCTTCGAATATGTCGACCGTGGCAGCGAGGACGACAAGCTGCTGGATGAGAACCGTGCGGCGCTCGATCGGCTGCGCGTGGTGCCGCGTTTTCCGGAATATGTGAGCCGGCGCGATATCTCGCTGGAGCTGTTCGGCAAGCCGATCACCATGCCGTACATTATCGCGCCGACCGGCACCGCTGGCCTGGTGGCCTATGAGGGCGAGTTGTCGCTGGCCAAGGCCGCCGCGAAGGCCGGCATCCCCTATACGCTGGCCACCGGGGCGCAGACCTCGGTGGAGAAGATCGCCCGCGAGGTGCCGAACGGGCGCAACTTCATGCAACTGTATCTGTGGAAGGACCGCGAGCTTTCGATGCAGCTGGTGGATCGGGCGCAGAATAACGGTTTTGAGGCGCTGTTCCTCACTATGGACACGCCGGTTTCGCCAAACCGCGCCTATAATAAAGCCAATGGTTTTTCATTCCCTTACAAGCCGACCTTGAAGTCGCTTATTGACATTGCCCTGGCGCCGCACTGGCTGTTCGGCACGGTCGGGCGGTATGCGATGAAGAATGGCGGCCTGCCGCGGTTTGAGAACTATCCGGAGGAATTCCGCACCCCGATCACCCAGGCGCCGCTGGGCGATCGGGTAAAGCACACCGAGGATCTGTCCTGGGACGATGTGAACCGGCTGCGCGATCGCTGGAAAGGCCCGCTGATCGTCAAGGGCATCATGCACCCTGAGGATGCCCGTATTGCGGTGGAGCGCGGGGCTGACGGGATCGTGGTGTCCAACCATGGCGGGCGGAACCTGGACTGCTCGGTGGCCTCGATCGATGCGCTGCCGTCGATTGTTGCCGAGGTCGGGCACAAGACCACGGTGCTGTTCGATAGCGGCATCCGGCGGGGGACCGATATCGTCAAGGCGTTGTCGCTCGGGGCCAAGGCGGTGCTGTGCGGGCGCAACACGCTGTGGGGCATGGCGGTGGCCGGCGAGGCGGGCGCGAGCAAGGCGCTGACCATCATGCGCAACGAGACGCTGACGGCGATGGCCAATATCGGGGTGAACACGCTGGCCGATCTCGGACCGCATCTGTTCGAGATCCCGGGGTCGAACAGTTCACGGTTTGCTGGCACGCGGCTCTAACGAAAACGGCCGGGGAGCGATCCCCGGCCATCGGCATCTTCGCTTCGGTCAGTGCATCGGCGTCACTTCGCCGTCAGCACCATCACCATCTGCCGGTTTTCCATCTTCGGCATCTGTTCCACCTTGGTGGCGAAGTCCATGTCGCCGCGGATGCGTTCCAGCACTTTCCCGCCGATATCCTGGTGGGCCATTTCACGGCCGCGGAAGCGCAGTGTCACCTTGACCTTGTCACCCTCCTCGATGAAGGACTTCATGGCGCGCAGCTTCACCTGGTAGTCGTTCTCGTCGATGTTCGGGCGGACCTTGATCTCCTTGATCTCGATCACTTTCTGGCGCTTCTTGGCCTCGTTCTTCTTCTTCTGCTGTTCGTATTTGAACTTGCCGAAGTCGAGGATCTTGCAGACCGGCGGATCAGCGTTCGGGCTGATTTCAAGCAGGTCGAGGCCGACGGAATAGGCGCGCTGGATGGCCTCGCGGGCGGTCATCACGCCGAGCATCTCGCCGTCCTGATCGATCAGGCGCACCTGGGGTACGCGGATATCTTCGTTCACGCGGGGCCCGTCGCGGTTAGGCGGTGCGGGCATGGGTCCTCGGGCTATGGTTCTCTCCTGTGGCAGTTGACACGCCGGTGGCCCGTGCAGGGCGCACCATTACCTAGATTGCGTATTCAGTCGGCGGGTTTCAAGTTGTTTCAGAGGCGCTCCTGGAAGAGCAGGCATAGCACGAAAGCACGGCGTTCGAGCTCATCGGTGGCTGTCAGGTTGTCGATAGCCTGTTGCGCCAAGTCGATATGACCCAGGACGGTGCTGGCATCTGGTACCCACCGGGGATCGTAGTCGGCTTTGTGGCGCGCTTCCTGTAGGGTCACAAGGCTGCCGGCACAGTCCCTAATTCCCACGGACAACGCCGTCTGCGACCCCAGCTTGTTGCATTCCTTCTTAGCCCTTGCGTGATCCAGAGCGCGATAGACCCTGATCCGATGTGGTCGGCCCTCTCCGGCAAGTAGATCCGCGGCCTGATTGGAGAGGGCATAGAACAGTGCGTAATATGCGTTGCTCGTGGCGCGGCGCAGCAACAAGGCGGAGCACTCAAGGTCCGTGGAACCGGTGACCGCCCGATCGACCCAGTCGCGAGCTGTATGCAGAAGCTGTTTATGCAAGGCGTTAGGCGTTCCAGCTGATCACGTGCGCGGGCGATGCGGCGGCTCACGGCCAAGGATACGTTCCATCGCGGCTTCGTCGATTTTTTGGTCACTGGGAAAACTATTGTGAACATATAGAATCGCGCGCTCACCAAGGTCTGATGCGACCTTGCGCAGCACATGGTTCAGCGACGCGGTCCGCGCCGGGTCCACTGCGACATCAGGCCGCGTATACACCACTTCGACGAAGATGCTGTCGTCGTCGTCGTGGTCCGTGCCCCGCCAGATGTCCGCAATTGCACCGCCGTAGCAGCCAACCACCGATTCGACCGCGGCGCGCAGCGCATGGTCCAAGCTTTCCGAAATGATGTCCAAGGTTCGCACGCGCATATTGTAGCACCCTGTGACGGCCACCGCCATTACTCCGTCGACTGCCGCAGATCCGGCGCCGTCGCCTCCGCCTTCAGCCGCGCCAATGCCTCGTCGAGCCCAAGGACCTCCTGCGCATCGCCACCCAGGCGGCGCAGCGCCACGGTCCGCTGCTCGGCTTCCTTACGGCCGACCACGGCGATCACCGGCACGTGCTGGACGCTGTGCTCGCGGACCTTGGCGTTGATCTTCTGGTTCGACAGGTCGAGCACCACCGCCAGGCCCGCCGCGCGCAAGGCGGCCGCGACCTCCTCGGCATAGGGATCGGCGTCGGACACGAGCGTCGCCACCGCCACCTGCACCGGCGACATCCAGAGCGGGAAGCGGCCGGCGTAGTTCTCGATTACCACGCCGAGGAACCGCTCGAAACTGCCCAGGATGGCGCGATGCAGCATCACCGGGCGGCGCCGCGTGCCGTCGGCGGCGGCGTATTCGGCGTCCAGGCGTTCCGGCAGGACGAAATCGACCTGCAGGGTGCCGCATTGCCAATCGCGGCCGATCGCGTCGCGCAGCACGAATTCCAGTTTTGGTCCGTAGAACGCGCCTTCGCCCGGGTTGATGGTGTATTCGACGCCGGCCTCGGCGCAGGCCTTTTCGAGCGCGCCCTCGGCCTTGTCCCAGACTTCGTCCGATCCGGCCCGCACGTCAGGGCGGGTGGAGAACTTCACCCGGAACTCGGGAAAGCCGAAGTCGCGATAGATCGAGGACAACAGCGCCACGAACCGCACCGTCTCGCTGCCGATCTGGTCCTCGGTGCAGAAGATGTGCCCGTCATCCTGCTGGAACGCCCGCACCCGCATGATGCCGTGCAGCGAGCCGGAGGGTTCGTAGCGGTGATCCTGGCCGAACTCGGCCAGGCGCAGCGGCAGATCGCGATAGCTGCGCACGCCCTGACGGAATACCATCACGGCACCCGGACAGTTCATCGGCTTCAGCGCCAGCGTCTTTTCGTCCTCATCGACGCGGACCAGGAACATGTGGGCGCGGTAATTGTCCCAGTGGCCGGATTTCTCCCACAGCACGCGGTCCACCAACTGCGGCGTCTTGATCTCCAGATAGCCTGTGGAATCCAGCCGCCGGCGCATGTAGTCCTCGGCGGTGCGATACAGCTTCCAGCCCTTGGGGTGCCAGAAGATGCTGCCCGTCGCCTCCTCCTGGAGGTGGAACAGGCCCATATCCTTCCCGATCCGCCGGTGGTCGCGCTTCTCGGCCTCCTCCAGCATGTGCAGATGAGCGTCCAGCTCCTTCTGGTCGCGCCAGGCGGTGCCGTAGATGCGGCTGAGCATCGGGTTGCGATGATCGCCGCGCCAATAGGCCCCGGCCACCTTCATCAGCTTGAATGCGGTGCCGACATCGCCGGTGCCGCGCATATGCGGGCCGCGGCACAGGTCGTTCCACTCGCCCTGGCTGTAGAGCGTGATCGTCTCGGTGCCCGGCAGGTCGCGGATCAGCTCGGCCTTGTACGCCTCGCCCTTGGCCTCGAAGAAGGCGATGCCTTCGTTGCGGTCGATCACGCTGCGCACAAACGGCGCGTTGCGCGCCACGATCTCGCGCATCTTCGCCTCAATCGAGGAAAAATCCTCGGTGGTGAAGGGCTCGTTGCGGGCGAAGTCGTAATAGAAGCCGTTCTCGATCGACGGGCCGATCGTTACCTGGGTGCCGGGAAACAGCGCCTGCACCGCCTCGGCCAGCACATGGGCGCAATCGTGGCGGATCATCTCCAGCGCGTCGTCGTCGCGGCGGGTCACGAAGACGATCTTCACGTCCTTCTCGATGACGGTCGACAGATCCACCAGCTTGCCGTCCAGCTTCATCGCCAGCGCCGCGCGCGCCAGCCCAGGCCCGATCGCCGCCGCCACGGTAGTGCCCGCAACCGGCGCGTCGAACGAGCGCACGGAGCCGTCGGGCAGCGTGATGGCGGGCATGGAAGGGGTCTCCTGAACCAAAAAGGGCCAAGCTCTATGGCCTCAAGGCAGCGAAGCCGCAACCCTCGCCACGGTCATGTCGGCCAGCACCCTCTCGCGCAGCACGGTGGACCAACTGCCATCCGCCCCGCGCGGCGCGTTCATCTGCGGGTCGCTCTCGGCGGAAAACAGCGCGATCACCGGACAGCCGGCGGCCGCGGCCATGTGCGTGGGGCCGGTGTCGTTGCCGACGGCGAAGGCGGCGCGGGCGGCGATGGCGAAGATGTCCAGTACCGCGGTCTTGCCGGTGAGGTCGATGGCGTGCGAGCAGGCCGCCCGGATGGCCGCGCCGAGCGGGACCTCGTCCTGACCCCCCAGCACCACCGGCACCAGCCCGCGCGCCACCAGCAGTGTGCCGAGCGCACCATATTTCGCCGCCGGCCAGCGCTTGACACCTCGGTGCGCCGACGCCCCCGGCACCAGCATCACGAACCGGTCGGGCAGTGGGGGCACCGGCCGATCCGTCAGGAAAGCGAGATCCGGCGTGGGAAAAACGCTGATCCCGGCCAGTCGCAACTGGTCTTCCTGGCGCTCCAGCGTGTGCATCCGCTCCCGCGCCGGGCCGCGCTGCGGATGCGAGCACCCAAGCGCAATCCCCGACCAGGCCGGCCGCCCGGCCAGATGGAAATACCAGGATGACCGCCCAGAGGTCTGCAAGTCGTAAGTCATGCCGAACCCGGACAACGCCCGGCGCAAGCGCAGCAATCCCGACATATCCCAAAAAGCCGGCCGGTCATCCACCACCACCCGGTCAAACCACGGCGACGCCTCGGCCAGCGCCACATAGCGCTGCGTCGTCAATAGCGTGATCTCGGTCTCTGCGTGATGGGCGCGGATCGCCGCGAAGGCACGGAACGACACCACGAAATCACCCAGCGCGCTGAGCCGGATCACCAGGACGCGCTTCACCCGAGCACTTCGCGATAGACATCCAAGGTGGCGTCCTGCATCGCCTTCACGGTGAACCGCGAACGCACCATCGCGCGGGCCTGCGTGCCCATGTCCAGCCGCGTCGCCAGCGGCTGGCCCAGCACGGCGTCCAGCATGTTCGCCAGCTCGTCGGGATCGTTCGGCCGCACTCGCCAGCCGGTCACGCCATGGATCACCGTTTCCACCGCGCCGCCATGGTCGGTGGCGATCACCGGGCGCGCCATCGCCTGCGCCTCGATCACCACGCGGCCGAACGCTTCCGGGTCGGTCGAGGCATTCACTACGACATCGGACAGCTTCAGTGCCGCCGGCATGTCGTCGACATTGCCGACGATGCGCAGCCGATGCTCCACGTTGAGCCGGCGGGCCAGACGTCCAAGCTCCGCGGCATAGCCATGCCGGCCCTGGTCGGAGCCCGCCAGCACCACCACCGCCTCGGTGCTGCGCATCCGCGCCAGCGCCTGGATCAGCACGGTTTGCCCCTTCCAGCGGGTCAGCCGCCCGGGCAGCAGGATGATCGGATGCCCGTCCTCCACCCGCCAGGCGCGCGCCAGCCGCGGCACCCTGTCGCCGTTCACGCGCTCGGGATCGAAGATATCCGGGTCCACGCCGCGCGGGATCATGCGGATGCGCTGCGGCGGCACCCCATGGCGCTGTTGGATCAGCTCGGCAATGAAGCCGCTGATGGCAATCACCAGCCGGCCGCGCGCCATCACCGCGTTGTACTGCCGCTTGAACGGCAGGTTCTCGTTATAGGCGCCGTGATAGGTGGTCACGAAAGGAACCCCGGTGCGCTGCGTCGCCAGCCAGGCCGACCACGCCGGCGCGCGCGACCGTGCATGCACGATGTCCACCCGCTCGCGCACGATCAGTTCCTCCAGCGCCGCGGCGTTGCGCCAGATCCGCCAGGGGTCGCGCGAGGCGAGCGACATGGTGAAATGCCCCGCCCCGGTACGCGCCAATCCGCCCAACATGCGCCCGCCGGCACTGGCCACCAGCGCCCGGCCGCCGGCGGTCTCGATCGCCGCGGCAATCTCCAGCGTGCCGCGCTCCACCCCGCCGCCTTGCAGCGCGGGCAGGACCTGCAGAACCGTGGGATAGCGAGTCGTGGCGACACTCATGGGGCGCGACTATACTATGCCGGCCGGAATAGCCCAGGCGGGCGAGCGACAAGCGGCAACCCAGCCCTGCCTGGATGCCCTACCGGCGCATCGGCGCACACGATAGCGTCCGGCTCATGATCGACCGGGCGACCCGTAAGCGGGCAATCCTCTGCGTGATGGCCGCCTCGGCGCTGTACACCGTCGCCTCCGCCCTCGTGAAGTCGCTGGCCAGCGAGTACCCGGCCGTCGAGATGATGTTCTTCCGCAGCATCCTCGTCGCCGCCATCCTGCTGCCGCTGCAACTGCGCAAGGTTGGCTGGGCGCAGCTGCGACCCAAGCGCCCGATGAGCCATGTCTGGCGCCTGGCCTTCGGCTTCACCGGCATGCTGACCGCCTATTACGGCTACGGCCACCTGCCGCTGGCCACCAACACCGCGCTCGGCTTCTGCATGCCGCTGTTCCTGACCATCCTCTC
>CAXNGD010000003.1:0-27498 GCA_964201575.1 Acetobacterales bacterium
CTCTCCAACCGCATCTTTCTCAACGAAGACGATCTCGTCGATCACTGTTGCGAAACATGGAACAAGCTCGAAGCGCAGCCGTGGCGCATCATGTCCATCGGCATGCGCGAGTGGGCGCACAGGTTCTGATCAGGGAGACTTGGTATAAGAACACATCCTCGATGGTATGGACCCACAGCCAGGAGATCGATAGTCGTAGCCGGCACGAAACAAAGAACGACCCGCGGCTATAACCTCGCCGCCCTTACCGGAACGCCCTGAGCCCTACCCCCGCAACGGATCATACGCCCCCAGCCCAATCTCCCCCGCCCGCCCAAGCACCGCATCCGCCAGCAACCGCCCCGCATACGGCCCCAGCGTCAGCCCGCTCGGCCCCAGCCCATTCCCCACGAACAGCCCCGGCGCCCCCCGCACCGCCCCGATCATCGGCAACTCATCCGCCGCCATCGGCCGAAACCCCACGCGAGTCTCAACCAGCTCCCCATCCGCCAGCCCCGGCGCCACCGCCAGCGCCACATCCAGCACCGCCTTCTGGCCGGCCGCCGTCACCCGATAGTCGAAGCCCGACCCGTATTCGCGCGTCGCCCCGATCACCACCCGCGAGTCATCGAAGGTCAACAGGTAGAACCCGTTCATCGGCTGCAACACCGGCCAGTTCGACGTGTCCACGCCATTCATCCGCAGATGCACAATCTGCCCCTTCTGCGGCTCCACCCGCAGCGCAACCCCCAGCGGCGCCAGCAAGGAAGGCGCCCAGGCCCCCGCCGTCACCACCACGGCATCCGCCCCGATCTCCGCGCCATCCACCCGCACGCCCCGAACCGCTCCGCCATCCGCCACAATCTCCGGCGACCCGGCCCTAACCACAGCCCCCCGCTTCTGCGCCGCCCCCAACAGGCCCTTTGCCATCAGCCGCCCATTCACCCGCGCCGCGTTCTCGATATGCGTCGCCGGCTGCCCCGGCCGCAGCGCCCGGAACATCCCCACCGCCTCCTCCGGCGACACCCGCTTCACCACCCCCATCTCCGGCGCCACCTGCCGCCGCACCGCCAGCCGCTGCTCCACCGCGTCCAACTGCCGCACCTCATCCGGCACCACCAACAACCCCACCCGCCGATACCCCAGCTCCGGCTCCCCCTCCGCCGCCAAATCCTGCACCAGCTGCGGATAGTACCGCCCGGCCCCATAGGCCAACGGCAGCCACCCCTCATCCTCCCGCGCGCTCAACCAAGGACACACAATCCCCGCCCCCGTTGAGGTCGCCCGCCCGGCATCCGCCCGGTCAAACACCGTCACCTCGGCACCCGCCCGCGCCAGGTGATACGCAGCACTGGCCCCGAATACCCCGGCGCCGATGACGATGACCTTCATCGCAAATCCTCCAAAAAAAGAGTCGTCTTTTTGTGAACAAAAAGAAGCAAAAAAACTTCATCCACTGGGCCGAGCCCAATAGATGAAAAGTTTTTTGGTTCTTTTTTCCAAAAAAGAACTGCTTGCCTACAACTTCGGCGCCCGCAATGCATTCACATACCCCCGGTTCCAAGTCGGCGTAATCATCACCTCATTGATGCAAACATGCGGCGGCAGACAGGCGATATACCGCACCAGATCCCCAACATCCGAAGACTGCGCCATCTTCGCCCGATCCTCCGCCGAAACCGGGACCGGCCGCTTGTCCAGGATCTCCGTCGCCACCTCCCCCGGCAGCAGCGCCGTGGACCGGATCCCGTTCACGCATTCCTGCATGTTGATCGAATGGCTCATCGCCACCACCCCATGCTTCGCCGCGGTATACGCCGCCCCAGAGAGCCCGCCGATGAACCGCCCGGCCATCGACGCAGTGACGATGATCACCCCATCCTGCTGCGCCCGCATCATCGGCAGCACCGCCAGCACCCCATAGAACGCGCTGTTCAGATTGGCCGAAATCACCAGATCGGCCCCCTCCGGCGCCATATCCGCCCAGCTCCGCTTCGGAATATTCGCCCCGGCATTGGCCACAAAGATATCCAGCCGCCCGAACTTCTCCTTGATCCACGCGGCGATGCGGTTGATGTCCGCAACCACGGTCATGTCCCCCGGCTGCACATGCGCGTGCTGCCCGATCTTCGCCGCGACACCTTCCAGCTTCTCCACCCGCCGCCCGGTCAGGATCACCGTCGCCCCTTCCTCGGCCAGCGCGACGGCCGCCCCTTCGCCAATCCCGCTCCCCGCCCCGGTCACCCAGGCAATTTTGCCCCTCAGTTTCATGCGACTCTCCCCTTCCTCAACCGCTTGTTGTCGCCCCGGCCATAGCGTGTTGGAATATCGACCGCGGGCGGCGGGCGCTCATCACGGAGGAAACATGAAAATCAAGGCGATTGAAACCCTGCGCGCCGATGCCGGCTGGCGGATGTTCTCCTTCCTGAAGATCACCACGGACACCGGCATCATCGGCTGGTCCGAATTCAACGAAAGCTTCGGCAGTGCCGGCCTCAAGAACGTCATCGACGCCCTCTGCGAAATCCTCATCGGCCGCGACCCCCGCCCCACCGAACAGATCGTCGCCAACCTCCACGTCCTGACCCGCCAATCCCGCGGCGGCCTCAACCAGCAAGCCATCGCAGCCATCGAGAACGCCCTGCTGGACGTCAAGGCCAAGGACCTCGGCATCCCCGTCTACGAAATGTTCGGCGGCCCCGTCCGCACCCGCATCCAGACCTACTGGTCCCACATGGGGACCTACCGCATCCGCAACAGCGCCCAGATGGGCGTCCCCGCCCTGAAAACCTACGATGACGTCAGCCGCCACGCCGAGGAAATCCGCAAACTCGGCTTCAAGGGCATGAAGACCAACATCATGGCCTGGGACGGCGAGAAACTCTCATCCTGGGGCGGCGGCTTCGGCCGCAACGCCGGCTGGCCCGAACTGAACTGGACCCCGGAATCCCTGCGCTACACCCGCGACACCCTCGCCGCCGTCCGCGCCGGCGCTGGCCCCGACATCGGCATCCATCTCGACACCAACTTCCACTTCAAGACCGAAGGCTTCAAACGCATCGCCGACACCGTCGCCCCCTACGACCTCACCTGGCTCGAAATCGACCAGCACGACGCCCCCTCCCTGGCCTCCCTCAAAGCCATCGCCCCCTGCCCCATCGCCTCCTGCGAAACCCTCCTCGGCCGCCGCGACTTCAAGCCCTTCTTCGAGAACTACAGCATGGACGTCCCCATCATCGACGTCGTCTGGAACGGCCTCGGCGAATCCCTCAAGATCGCCTCCATGGCCGACGTCTACGAAATGAACGTCGCCCCCCACAATTTCTACGGCCACCTCTGCTCCATCATCTCCGCCAATCTCTGCGCCATCGTCCCGAACTTCCGCGTCATGGAAATCGACATCGACAGCGTCGCCTGGCGCGACGAATTCTTCACCATCGTCCCCACCATAGAAAACGGCGAACTGATCCTGCCCACCGGCCCCGGCTGGGGCATCGACGTCAACGAAGCCGCCGTCCGCGCGCGCCCGCCGAAAGGATAAGGCCAAGGGCTTCGCCCCTGGACCCCACCAGGGGGCCGAGCCCCCTGGACCCTCATGAAAAGGGGCCTGGGGCGACGCCTTCCCATCCACCCACAGCCTGCTAAAACTGCCCGACCAAACCAAAGGAAACGCCCAATGGCCAAATTCAAGATCGCCACCCCCGCCGGCGCCAGCTTCACCACGGCAAAGGTCACCTACGACTACGAGAAGCAGGCCCTCGACCTCGCCGGCATCGATTACGAAATCGTCGAAGGCCCGATGAACGAAGACGAATTCATCGCCGTCGCCAAAGACTGCGACGCGCTCTACGCCAAGGGCATGCCGATCTCCAAAAAGATCATCGACAGCCTGACCAAGTGCCGCACCATCACCCTGGGCTCCGTCGGCGTCGACAGCGTCGATGTCTCTGCCGCCACCGCCAAGGGCATCCCCGTCACCAACTGCCCAGACACCTTCATCGAGGAAGTCGCCGACCACTGCCTGATGCTCCTCCTCGGCTGCCACCGTGACGTCACCGGCCAGGACCAGCTCGTCCGTGACGGCCGCTGGCGCGAAGGCCGCACCCCCCTGCTCGCCATGCCCCGCCTCATGGGCCAAACCCTCGGCCTCGTCGCCTTCGGCCACGTCGCCCGCGCGGTGGCGAAACGAGCAAAACCCTTCGGCCTCATCGTCAAGGCCTATGACCCGTTCATCGAGGAACTGGTCATGATCGAACACGGCGTCCTGCCCGTCAGCCTCGATGAAGTCATGGGCTGCGACTTCGTCTCCATGCACGCCCCCGCCACCCCCGAAGCGCAAGCCATGCTCAAAGAGCAACACTTCAAGATGATGAAGAAGACCGCCTTCTTCATCAACGTCGGCCGCGGCGCCACCGTCGACGAAACCGCCCTCATCAAGGCCCTCTCCGAAGGCTGGCTCGCCGGCGCCGGCCTGGACGTCCTCGTCCAGGAACCCCCCCGCCAAGACAACCCTCTCCTCAAAATGAAGAACGTCATCCTCTCCGCGCACACCGCCTCGGCCAGCGCCCGCTTCGACCCCGCCCGCCTCGGCCGCGTCGGCCAGGAACTCGCCCTGGCGCTGACCGGCCGCTGGCCCATGTCCTGCGTCAACCCAACCGTGCTCCCGAAGCTGGACCGCCGCCGCTGGCAGCCCATCTCCATGGAACGCGGCCCCAACTCCTAAGCGTGCCTCACACGCCCAAGAAGCCCTCTCCCCTTGGGGGCGAGGGTTGGGTGAGGGGTAGAAGCCACCCGGCGCTCGCCACCCTGGCGCTGGCCGCCCTGGCCCTGCTCCTGCCCCTCGCCGCCGCGGCCCAATCCGGCCCCCCGCCCAACACCCACACCGAATGCAACCACGCCGGCCTGGCCCTGTCCGAAATCGGCGCCACCCGCCAACACGTCTACACCGACGGCCACGGCCACACCGTCGAACTCTGGTGCATCCGCCGCGTCTTCACCGCCAACTACGACCTGCGCTTCATCCGCAACAACCAATCCGCCACCATCGCCGGCTGCTACTTCAACAAGGCCCAAAACCTCGGCCCCACCCTCCACCTCGCCCCCTCCGGCGCCTACACAAGCGTCGAATGGCTCAACCAATCCCTCACCAGCACGGGCACCAGCCACCACTTCGCCTACAACATCGCCACCAACCAGATCACCGTCACCACCACCGCCACCTGCCGGCCCCCGGTCATCACCGTCCTCCCCCCCCACGCCGACTTCGAAAAACTCGAGCGCCTCCTGCCCCCAAGAACCGACTGCCCCGCCGAGGGCTGACCTCAGATTCAAAAACAACCAAGCAAAGACTCTTCTTTTTGTGAACAAAAAGAAGGAAAAAACCTTCATCTATTGAGACTTTTCTCTCCCCCCGCGGTCGGGGGGAGCCGGAGGGGGGCGCTACCCGGCTCGCACACCCTCCGAGCAGCGAAGGACCCGCGCCTACTTCCTCACGCCAAGCGTCCTACACCGCGACAATATACAGATAATCGCTGCCGCTCACCGGCTCATACCCAAACACCGTCACCAGCCGCCCGGCATCCAGGTCGGCCTTGGAATACCCATTCAACGTCAGCGACGCTGACACCCCGGCGGCCTCCGCCTGCAGCGTCAACCCCTGATAGCCCAGCGCCCCCAGCCCGTCGGTCCAACTCAACACGAAATCGGCCGAATTCAGCCCCCAGAACGTCGTGGCCTCCCTGGCTTGCAAGTCGACAACGGTGCTCCAGGTGGGCTCGGCAATCTCGCGCGCATCGACAAAGAACGTGTCCAGCCCCGCGCCCCCACTCAGGAAGTTCGACCCGGTGCCCCCGTCCAGCACATCGTCGCCCTCCGCCCCGTCCACGGCATCAGTCCCCGCCTTGAGGTTGATGAAATCGCCCCGCTTCGTGCCCTGGATCACATCGCTGCCCGCCCCGGCGATGAACTCATAGGCAAGGCCCGCCACCGGCCCGGCATAGAACGCGCCAATGGGTGCGGAACGCACACCATCGGTTATCACCGCGAAACTGTCCCGCTCCGCGTCGGCGATATAGGCACGCATGTCGCCCACGCCCAGCTCAACGCCCACGCCGTTCGACAACGCCATGGTGAAGTCCGCGCCCCCGTCGGCGATCTCGTCAGCGATGATGGCGACGTCAATGGTCTTCTCGGTCTCGCCGGGCGCGAAAATGAGCGTGCCGGACACGGCGGTATAATCCACCCCGCCCTGCGCCGTGCCGTCCACCGTCGCGTAATCCACCGTCACCGTGCCGCTGTAGCGATGGCTCAACACGTATTTGAATGACGCCGTGCCACCGATCCCGAGCACGCCCAGCGGCTCGGCGGCTGAGACGTAGCCACCGTATTGCATGAACGGCGGATCGTCGCTGATCGCGTTGGCATCGATAATCGTGCCAACCCCGGTATCGTCCAGCAGGCTCGCCCCCACCGCCCCGCTCAGCGCCACCACAAAGCTTTCCCGATCGGCATCGGCCAGGACGGGACCGGACAGCACCTCGACCGTCACATACTTCGAGGTCTCGCCCGGTGCAAAGGTGACGGTCCCGTGGCCATTCAGATAGTCGGCAGCATAGGTCAGGAGCCGAAAGGTCTCCACACCGGGGAGCTCGATCTTTACGGTCCCCCAAATCGTTCGTTTTCTTATAGGATCATATCCGGTTATGATGCCAACCGTCGTGAACGGGATGTCGATCCCGGTGGCGATACTGCCCCCCGTGCCAACTCCGGTCGCCCAACTCACGCTCACCGGCTCGCTAGACGCGCTGTCAAGCGTCACCTCGAAGCTGATGGCGCCCCGCCCGCTCTTCGGTTCATGAACAAACGCATCAGCGATAGAAAGCAGCGAAGCCATCGGCGCTCGCCCATCCCGGCAGTGCAACGGATACCATAGCGATCCGCCAGCTTTCTTGCCATCATATCCTCAGACAGAAACAACTCCGCCGGCGGTGTTCGCTCCCAAACGTGACCCCGCCCTTCTTTTTGTTCACAAAAAGAAGACTCCCTACCCTCTCCTCCGCTCCCGCACCCCCGGCCGCGCCAACCCCATGCTCCCCCGAAACGTCCCATCCCCCCGATACCCCGTCTGCGCCAACCCCCGCCGCTGCAATTCCGGCACCAGCCACTCCAGCGTCTCAAACGCCGGCCCCGGCAAGAACGGCGGGATCAAATTGAACCCATCGCACGCCCCCGCCACAAACCAGTCCTCCATGAAATCCGCCACATCCCCCACCGTCCCCACGATGATCTTATGCCCCGAAGCCCCCGCCATCATCTGATACAGCTTGCGGATCGTCATCCCCTCCTGCCGCGCCACCCGCACCAGCATCTCATGCCCGCTCGTCACCGCGTTCACCGCCGCCCGCGGCGCCGGCAACGGCCCGTCGAGATCAAACCCCGACAAATCCCCGAACGACCCGGCCAGCATCGGCAGCCCCAGCCGCGGATGCACCAGATCCTGCATCTGCGCATAGACATCCTCCGCCTCCACCCGCGAGCGCCCGAGAACCGGCAGCACCCCCGGCATGACCAGCATCGACCCGGGCGCCCGCCCCGCCGCCGCCCCATGCGCCTTCACGCTGGCCGCAAACGCAATCGCATGCGCCCGATCGTTCTGCGCCGTGTAGATGACATCGGCAATCCGCGCCCCCAGCCCCTGCCCCGGTCCCGAAGACCCCGCCTGCGCGATCACCGGATACCCCTGGATCGGCCGCGCAACATTCAACGGCCCCTTCACCGCGAGCACCTCACCGCGATGGTTCAGATTCCGCATCCGCCCGGGATCGAAATACCGCCCGCTCGCCTTGTCGCGAATGAACGCATCGTCGTCCCACCCGTCCCAAAGCTCAAAGACTACATCAACGAACTCTTCCGCCCTCCGGTATCGCAGCGCATGCTCCATATGCGCCTCACGCCCGAAATTATACGCCTCCTGCTCGCTCCAGGAGGTCACCACGTTCCACCCCACCCGCCCGCCGCTGATATGGTCCAGCGAGGCAAACTTCCGCGCCACATGATACGGCTCGTTATACGTCGTCGAAGCACTCGCCACGAACCCCAGCCGCTCCGTCACCGCCGAAAGCGCCCCAATCACCGTCAACGGCTCAAACACATCAATCCGCGCATTATACGAAAGCTCATCATTGTCGCGCGCCGAATGCCGCACCGCGATCCCGTCGGCCCAGAACATGAAATGCACGCACGCCCGCTCCGCCGCCTGCACAATCCGCTTCCACAGCGCGAAATCCAGCGCCGCATCCGCCTGCGCCCCCGGCATCCGCCACCCCGCAGCATGCGCCCCGTTGGCCACGATATTCAGCCCCAGCCGCATCTCCCCTGCCTGGCCCAACCCATCCCCCTCCCACACCGTCCCGTCCAGCATAGGCACCGCCCAACCCACCCGCCAAACCCACCCGCCAGACCGCGCCCGGCCCCGGAATCGGCACCCACTCTGCCCTCGCCGTCATCCCGAGCAAAGCGAGGGATCCACGCTTCCTTCCTCAACACCCCATCGCCGATCGCACATAGCCAAACCGCGCGTGTGGCACTGCCGAGACCAAGGATTCACATGGAGACGGAGAGACGGAGAGAAGCAAGGACACCTCTATCCTGTTCTTCTCCCCGTCTCTCCGTCTCCATGTGAAAATACTTGCTTCCTGGCGATGCCGCCCGTTGCCTCCGTGCCATATCAGGCATCCTTGATACACCCCTCGGACAAATATTTTTACTCCTATCTCAGAAATATTGCTTGATCCGCCGCATTATTGCTGATAAGAACGTGCCGTGAACAACCCCATAGCACAGCCCCTGTCCGGCATCCCCCCCGCGCCCCAAAAGGCGCCCAAATCGCCACAGGATATCTGCGCCCGCCTCGATGCCATCCTCGCCGCCCTACTACTCTGGGCCACCCGCCTCCCCTTCCTCGGCCGCCGCATCGCCCCGCACGTCAACGCCCTCGCCGCCGCCCTGCGCGCCCTCTCCGCCCTGTTCGCCCGCCTCGCCGCCGGCGTCCTCCCCCTCGCCCCCACGCCGCGCGCCGCCGCCCCGTCAAACCCGCCCCCCAGCGCCCCCGCCGCCAACCGCGCCAGGCCCGTGGCAACCGCCCCCATTCACCACCGGGCGCCCACCCCCCAACCGCCGCAGACACCCAACCCGCCTTTCCCCCGCGCCCTCCAGGCCGCCCGCACCGCGTCGCCTGCCCCCAAACCAAGCCCCTCCAAAGACGCGGCCAATCGCCCGCACGTCGTCCGATCACGCACCATCGCCCGAGATTTTCAATTTTTGGCCCCCCATAGCTCCCCACCCGCGCACGCCCATATTATTACGATATCGTATCAATAAAGCCACACCTTCTCTCCGCCCCCCCAACCCCCTACATTCCGTCCCATGAAAAGCCCGTACGAAACCCTGGGCCTGAAGCCAACCGCCACGGCGAACGAAATCCGAGCCGCCTATCGCCGCCTGGCCAAGGCCAACCACCCGGACACAAACCCCGACAAAAAAAACGCCGCGGAAACCTTCGCCGCCATCTCCGCCGCCAACGCCCTGCTCTCGGACCCGGAAAAACGCGCCCGCTTCGTCCGCGGCGAGATTGACGCCACCGGCGCCGAAACCCAGCACCGCCGCCCCACCTGGGGCGGCCCCACTGGTAATTTCGACCCCAGCGATATCGAGGACCTGCTCCGCCAGGCCGGCGGCGGCCGCCGCCGCGGCGACCTCAAGATCCGCGGCGACGACGCCCGCTACACCCTGGCCGTCTCCTTCATGGACGCCGCCCTCGGCATCGTCCGCCGCATCACCCTGCCAGACGGCCGATCACTGGACGTCACCATCCCCGTCGGCCACCGCGACGGCCAGGCCCTGCGCCTGCGTGGCCAGGGCCAGCCCGGCTTCGGCGGCGGCCCCCCCGGTGACGCCCTGATCGAAATCGCCGTCGCCCCCCACCGCTTCTTCCGCCGCGAAGGAGACGACATCCTCCTCGACCTCCCCGTCACCCTGACGGAAGCCATCCTCGGCGCCCGCATCGAAGTCCCCACCCTGACCGGCCCCGTCACCCTGTCCATCCCCGCCCGCTCCGGCCCCGGCACCCGCCTGCGCCTGCGCGGCCGCGGCATCGGTGCCGGTCACCAATTCGTCGTACTGAACGTCATCCTGCCTCAGGAACCCGAACCCGCGCTGGAGGAATTCCTTAAGACCTGGACCCCCGACCACCCCCAGGACCCCCGTCGGGACCTGACCCCGTGACAGCCGACCTCGCCGCAATCCTCCGCACCAATCCCGACCTCGCCACCCTGCTGGACCGCTTCGCTGAAATCGCACTGCCCGATGCCTGGATCGTCGCCGGCGCATTGGCCCAGACCGTCTGGAACCACCGCTTCGCCCTGCCCTCCCGCCACGGCATCGGCGATATCGACATCGTCTATTTCGACCCCGACCTCGCCGAAGCCGCCGAGGAAACCCACGCCAACCGCATCCGCGCCCTCTTCCCCGCCATCCCCGCCTGGCTCGACGTCAAGAATCAGGCCCGGGTTCACCAATGGTACGAAGCCAAATTCGCCCGCCCCCTCGCCCCATACAACTCAACCCCGGCCGCCATCGCCACATACCCCACCACCGCCACCAGCATCGGCGTTCGCATGGCTCACGGCTTGATGGAAATCTGCGCCCCCCATGGCCTGGATGACCTGATGGCCGGCATCGTCCGACCCAACAAAACCCTGGTGACCGAAACCGTCTATGCCGCCAAAGCCGCAAGATGGCGCGCCACCTGGCCCGGCCTGACCATCATCCCCTGGGGCGACTAACCGCGCAGGTGGCAGGACACCTGATGCCGCCCGCCCGCGCTCTTCAGCACCGGAACCTCAATCGAGCACCGCGGCTCGGCAATCGGGCATCGCGTATGGAAATGACAGCCTGAAGGCGGCCGGATCGGATTGGGCACATCGCCCTGGAGCACAATGCGCTTGCGCTTGATCTTCGGATCCGGGATCGGCACCGCCGACAGCAGTGCCTCGGTATAAGGATGCAGCGGGTTCTCGTACAGTTCCTCGGCGGTCGCCACCTCCACCACCCGGCCGAGATACATCACCGCCACCCGGTCGCTGATATGCTCGACCACGCTGAGATCATGGGCGATGAACAGATAGGCCAGGCCGAACTTCTCCTGGAGGTCCTCCAGCAGATTTATCACCTGCGCCTGGATCGAAACGTCCAGTGCGGAGACCGGCTCGTCGCACACAATCAGCTTGGGCTCCACCGCCAGAGCCCGGGCAATGCCGATACGCTGCCGCTGCCCGCCGGAGAACTCATGCGGAAAACGCCGCGCATGCCCGGGATGCAGGCCGACGGTCTCCAGCAGCTGGACGACCTTCTCCTCCATCTCCCGCCGGCCACTGACCAGCTTATGGATCACCAAAGCCTCGCCGATGATCCCGCCCACGGTATGGCGCGGATTGAGCGAGGCAAACGGGTCCTGAAAGATGATCTGCATATCGCGGCGTACGGCCCGCAGCGCCTCGCTGTCCATGCGGGTGACTTCTTTGCCCTGGAACCAGATCTCGCCCTCGCTGGGCTCGATCAGCCGCATGATACACCGCCCGGTGGTCGATTTGCCGCACCCGGACTCACCAACCAGGCCCACGGTCTCACCGGGTGCCACATCGATCGACACGCCATCCACCGCATGGACCCGGTCGATCTCACGCGCCAGGATCCCGCCGCGGATCGGGAAGTGCTTCTTCAAACCGCGAACGGACAGCAGCGGCTCGACGATCGGGGGGTCGCTCACGGTATTCACAGGATACATGCTACCTTGTGGTCAGTCGCAACGGTGCGCAGGGGCGGCTCGGCCGCGGTGCAAGCCTCGGTCGCGAAGCGGCAACGGGCGGCGAAGCGACATCCCGGCGGGGGGTTCAACAGGTTCGGCACGGTGCCGGGGATCTGCTCCAGCCGCTGGCGCGAACTGCCGCGGCTGTGGCCGGCGATGTCCACTCGCGGGATGGAGCGGATCAGGCCCTGGGTGTACGGATGGCGCGGATTGCCAAAGAGTTCGTCGACCGACGCCTCCTCCACCACCTTGCCGGCATACATCACCACCACGCGCTGGGCGTTTTCGGCCACCACGCCCATGGCATGGGTGATCAGCATGATGGCCATGCCGAGCTTGTCCTTCATCTCGGCCATCAGTTCCAGGATCTGCGCCTGGATGGTGACGTCGAGTGCCGTGGTCGGCTCATCGGCGATCAGCAGCTTGGGCTTGCAGGCCAGCGCCATGGCGATCATCACGCGCTGGCGCATGCCGCCGGAAAACTGGTGCGGGTAGTCGTGCACCCGGCCCTTTGGGTTGGGGATGTTGACCAGGTTCAGCATCTCCACCGCCCGGTCAAGTGCCGCCCGTTCGGACAGCTTCTCGTGGGTGATCAGCGCCTCGGCGATCTGGGCGCCGACGGTGTGGACCGGGTTCAGGCTGGTCATCGGCTCCTGGAACACCATCGCGATCTCGCGGGTGCGGATGCGGTCCATCTCATCCATCGAGAGCGGGATCAGGTCGCGCCCCTTCCACATGATGGTCCCGGCCTCGAACCGGCCAGGGGGCATGTCGATCAGCTTGAGCACGCTGCGTGCGGTGACCGATTTGCCGCAGCCGGACTCGCCGACCACGGCGAGCGTCTCGCCGGCGGAGATCGACATGCTGACACCGTCGACGGCGCGGACCATGCCGTCATCGGTCTTGAACCAGGTCTTGAGGCCATTGATCGCCAGGAGGGGTTCGGACATTGCGACCTCAGACCACGCGTCGCGGATCAAGCGCGTCGCGCAGGCCGTCGCCGATGAAGTTGATTGAAAGCACGGTGAGGAAGATCGCCATGCCGGGGAACATCGCCCAATGCGGTGCGATGTCCAGGTAGTCCTTGGCGTCGAACAATACCCGGCCCCAGGTTGGGATGTCAGGTGGGAAGCCAAGACCAAGGAAGGACAGGGTGGATTCGGCCAAGATCGCGGCGGCAACGTCGATGGTGGCGGCGACGATCACCGGGCCCATCGCGTTCGGCAGGATGTGGTTGACCACCAGCCGGACCCGCGAGGCGCCGAGCGCGCGGGCGGCTTCGACAAACTCCTTCTCGCGCAGGCTGAGGAATTGGGCACGCACCAGGCGGGCGACCGGCATCCAGCGGAGGCCGCCGATCACGATCACGATCAGGATGAAGGTGCCGCCTTCGGGGCCGAATATCCCCTTGAGGGAGTCACGGAACAGATAGCTGATCATCAGCAGCAGCGGCAGTTGTGGCAGGGACTGGAACAAATCGGCGAGCCACATCAGGCCGGCATCGACCCGCCCGCTGGCCATGCCGGCCACGGCGCCGACGAGGACGCCCACGAACACCGCCACGATCATCGCCGCCAGGCCCACCGCCAGGGAGATGCGCCCGCCATAGATCAGGCGGGCCATCACGTCCTGGCCCAGATCATCGGTGCCGAACGGATGCGTCATTGAGGGCGATTTCAGCTTGGACGTGAAATCGATCTCATTGATCGCGACCGGCCAGAGAAATGGCCCGATCAGGACGATCAGCACGATCGCGCCCAGGATGAACAGGCTGGCCACCGCCAGCTTGTGCTTGCGCAAGCGCCGCCAGGCCTCGGCCGTGGGAGTGATGACAGGAGCGGCATTTGCCGTGCCGGGCTGCGCGGGAAGAGGGGCCATGGTTGGCCCCTCAGCGGAAGGAGATGCGAGGGTCGAGCCAACCATAGAGGATATCTGCAATCAGGTTGAAGATGACAACAAGGCAGGCGATGACGAAGGTCACGCCCATCACGACCGGCGTATCATTGCCAAGGATGGCGGTGATCAGCAGCGAGCCGATGCCGGGCACGCGGAAGATCTGTTCGGTGACGATCGCGCCGCCGAACACCGCCGGCAGTTGAAGGGCCACCAGGGTGACCACGGGGATCAGCGCATTGCGCACGACATGGCGCACCAGGACGCGGCGTTGGCCAATGCCCTTGGAGCGGGCGGTCACCACGTAATCCAGCTTGATCACATCGAGCACCGAGGCGCGAACGAAACGCACCAGGGCGGCACCCTGGAACAGGCCGAGCACCATGATCGGCATGATCGATTGCTTGATCTGTGCCCACCACCAGGCCCACCCGGTTTCGCGCAGGGTTGATCGATAGACCATCGGCAGCCAGTCCAGGTAGACCGAGAACAGCAGGATCAGCAGTAGTCCGGTGAAGAAGGTGGGCAGCGAGAAGCCGACGAAGGCCAGGGTGTTGGCGATCTGGTCGAACAGCGAATAGGGCCGGGCGGCGGCGAGGACGCCGACCGGGACGGCGATCAAAATCGCCAGGAGCTGGGAAGTGCCGATCACCGCCACGGTGGTGGGCACGCGTTGCAGCACCAACTGATCGACATTGATGCGGCTGACGAAGGAAAAGCCCCAATCGCCCTTCAGCATGGCGAACAGCCAATGGAAGTAACGCAGATAGACAGGATCATCCAGGCCAAGCGAGGCGCGCAAACGAATGCGCACTTCTGGCGGAATATTCGGATTGAGGGTCAGTTCCTCGAACGGATCACCCGGCGCCAAGGACAGGACGGTGAACAAAACGATGCTGATCCCGATGATCGCCGGGATGGTCAGCAGCAACCGACGCAATACATAGGCGCGAGACACGCATCACTCCGAAACAGGGGATTGGCCGGGATGCCAGCGTTTCTGGTATCCCGGCACGGCACGTTCCGAGCCTGTCAGGCTTCGGTTCAGGCGTTGGCAAACCAATCGGCCAGGTCGTAGAAGTTGCTGTCCCAGCCGCTGAGATTGGCATTCAGACGGCTGCTGAGGCCCGAGACGGTCGGGCGGTAGACGATGGGGATCTTCACCCGCTTCTCGATCGCCAGGTCGTTGCAGGCGATCAGCAGGGCGACGCGCTTGACCGGATCAAGCTCTCGGTCCGCCGCGTGCCACAGCTTGTCGAACTCCGGGCTCTGCCAGCGCGTGGTGTTGCGGCCCTGCCACTTGTTTTCCTTGGTGGCGACCTCGGTGGACAGGAAGAGCTGCATCCAGATTTGCGGATCCGGACGACCGGGGCCGGTGTTGTACATCTGCAGGTCGGTATAGAACTTCGGGTAGGTGTCCGGGTTGGCCACGTCCGAGGAGAAGTAAACCGAGGCAACGACCGACTTGATCTCGATTTCGATTCCGGCGCGGGCGCAGGACTGCTTGATGATCGCCTGGGTCTTCTGGCGCGGTTGGTTGATCGAGGTCTGGTAGACGTATTTCAGCTTGACCGCGCCCTTGACACGGATGCCGTCGGCCCCGCGGGCCCAGCCGGCCTTGTCGAGGATGGCGTTGGCCTTGTCGACGTTGAACTCGTAGCTGGTGTTCGGCGAGCGGAAGCGCGGCGGGTTGTTCACCCAGTTCGAGGTGGCGATGCCGGTGCGGCCGTAGATGTGATCCTGGATCGACTTGCGGTCGACCAGCAGGGCCAGCGCGTCCCGCACCGCGGGGTCGGTCAGCGAGGGGTGCTTGGTCTTTATGCTCGAGCGCTCGCCATCAACCTCGGTCCAGGGATCGGTGTTGTTGAGCTGGAGATGTTCGCAGCCGGCCCCCTCGGTGATCAGCACCTTGCCTTTGCCGCCGCGCTCGAGGCGCTGGAGCACCTCGTCCTCGACCTGGAGGTTCCAGGCGAAGTCGTATTCGCCGGTCTGCAGCACGGCGCGGGCGGCCGAAACGGCGTCACCGCCGCCCTTCATCTCGATGCTGTCGAAGAACGGGCGGTTGGCCACGTGGTAGTTCATGTTGATCTCGCCCATCACGGTGTCGCCGGGGCGGAAATCCTTGAACTTGTAGGGGCCGGTGCCGACCGGCTTGAGGTTGGTCGGGGCCTCGCGCGACTTGGCGCCCATGAAGTCCTGGAACAGGTGCTTGGGGATGATCTGGCCGGTGGCGCCGACGAAGGAGTCGGCCCAGAACGGCTGCGGCGTCTTGGACACGATGCGGACGGTAAGGTCGTCGATCTTCTCGACGGTGACGTCCTTGTAGCTGCCGCTGGTCACCGCGGCGGTGGCGGGATCGGAGGCGTATTGCCAGTTGAACACCACGTCATCGGCAGTGAACGGCTTGCCGTCATGCCATTGGACGCCGGGCTTGAGCTTCCAGGTGACCGACATGCCGTCGGCGGCCAGGCCGCCATTCTCGCGCGACGGGATGGACGCGGCGAGGATCGGCTTGAGGTTGCCGTCACCGTCCCAGGCGGCCAGCGGCTCGTAGAAGATGCGGCTGCCGTCCTGGTCCTTGGTGCCGGTGGCGAAATGCGGGTTCAGCAGGGTGGCGGCCTGCCACCACAGCACCTTCAGCGCGCCGCCGCCGCCGCGCTTGGTGGCCCGGTAGCTGCTGGGGATCGTGGAGACGGTCTGTGCCATCGCGACGCCGGAATGGGCGAGCAATTGAGTGGCGATCGGGGCAGCTATGCCGACGGCCGCGAGGCGGCGGATGAAGGACCGGCGGTCCATCCGGCCGGACCGGACTCCGTCGATCATCTGGCGAAGATCTTGCTCGTTCATGTGAGCCTCCATGTGAATAGATGCTGGCTCCAGCGACGCGCAGACCCGCGCATCTCCCAGGTGGAGACAGCCATGCAAGTTACGCATATGAACGGGGAATGCCGTCCCGTCAACCGGACAATGCGTTGGGAATCCAAGGCGCCAGCACTATTTTTTCAATCCCGCCCGGAAACCAGGATGCCGCGCATCGGACATGCAATGACAGGAGATTCACATTAACTTCATATTCAGTCAGTTGCATGAAATCTTTTCGGGTCAGGGGCCCGCCGGACGAAAAACCGGCAGGACCGGGCCTTCGGCGGTCCGCTCGAAGCCCAGTTCCAAATCCATGCCCAGTTTCAGCGCGGCGGCGTCCATGCCGCGCAACTGGCCCATGGCGCGCACGCCTTCGGCGAGGTCCACGGTGAGCAGGACATAGGGCGACTCGGCTTTGAAGCCCATGTGGAACGGGTGGTGGCAGACGGTCCAGGAATGCACGGTGGCGCGGCTGCTGGCGGCGACCCAGTCATGGGCCATGGACCAGCAGCCGTCGCAGACAGGACGCGGGTAGTGGCGCAGCTTGCCGCAGTCCTTGCAGCGCTGGATCAGGAATTCGCCTCGGGTCAGGCCGTCCCAGTAGGGCTGGGTGTCTGGGCTGGGGTTCGGGACGGGTTTGGTGAAGGTTTCGCTCATCGGCCTAACCCCTCCGCATGATGGCAATCGAGCCGTCGCCCATGTCGCCGTAGCCGGTGACGAGGCCCAGGGTGGCGCCGGGGACCTGGGCCGCCTTGCCGTGGCCGCGCAACTGGCGGACCAGTTCGACGATGTGGTTCATGCCCGCCAGGTGGGCTTGGGAGAGCAGGCCGCCATGGGTGTTGACCGGCAGGCGGCCGCCGATGCTGAGCGCGCCACCCTCGACGAAGGCGCCGCCCTCGCCCTGTTGGCAGAAGCCGATCTCTTCGAGCTGGCGCAGGACCACGTAGGTGAAGCAGTCGTAGATTTCAGCGACCTGGATGTCGGACGGCTTGACGCCGGCCATGGCGAAGGCGCGCGGGGCGGCTTTGGCCAGGCCGATGCGCAGGATGTCCGGGCGCTGGGTGATGACGCTTGGCGAGTCCGGGTGGCCCTCGGCGACGCCCATCACGAGCACGCGGGGCTGGCGCAGGTCGCGGGCGGCTTCGGCGCTGCTGACCACCACGGCCGCACCGCCGTCTGACTCTAGCGAGCAGTCGAACAGGTGGAACGGGTCGGCGATCATGCGGCTGGCTTGGTGGTCCTCGATGGTCAGCGGCTTGGTCATGGCGGCGTTGCCGTTGAGGATGGCGTGCTGGCGGGTGGTGACCGCGATCTCGGCGAGCTGGCGGCTGGTGGTGCCGTAGAGTTCCATGTGGCGGCGGGCCATCGGGGCGTAGATCTGGGCGGGGGCGACGTTGCCGAGCGGGAGCTCGAACTCGCCGATGGTGCGGAATTGCGGCATTTCGTGCACGCGCGCACCGATGCGGCTGCCGGAATAGCCGGTGCGGCCGATTGGCAGCAGGACGTGGCGGCAGATGCCGGTGGAGACGGCGGCGACCGCGGCCTGAATGGCGGCGACGCAACTGGCGCCGCCCATGGGCGTGGTGGCGGAGAAGCGCAGGTCGGGGATGCCGAAATTGGTGATGAAGTCCTCAGCGACCGACACGCCGGAGGCCATGGGGATCACGCCGTCGATATCGCGCGGGGACAGGCCGGCGTCCGCGATGGCGGCGAGGGAGGCCTGCATCTGCAGGGACAGCGAGCTGCCCTGTTGCAGGCCACGGCCGTGGGCGGTTTCGCCGATGCCGGTGATGGCGGCTTTTTCGAACAGGCTCAACCTTGGACTCCCAGGAAGGAAGCGTCTTCTTTTTGTGAACAAAAAGAAGCAAAAAAACTTTATCCGAATGGCAGTGGGCCTTAGGGCCCCGCGCAGTGGATGAAAGTCTTTTTGCTTCTTTTTCTACAGAAAAAGAAGACTCTTGCTTGTGGCTCACCCCTCACCGCAACCCCGCCGGCGCGGGACACTCTCGGTCTTCTCGGCAACGATGCCTTCGCTCGAAACAGAGTAGGGGGCCGAGGGGCGCGGGTGTCAATCGGCGGGAATCGGGGTCGGCAGCCTCTGGCCGGCGAAATGGGCGTGCAGGTTGGCGATGACCATGTCGGCGCACTCCTCCCACGTCTCGATGGTGCCGCCGCCGCGATGGGGCATCAGCACGGCGTTGTCGAGCGCCACCAAGGCGGCGGGGACGGTGGGTTCGTGGTCGAAGACGTCCAGCCCGGCGGCGGCGATGGTGCCGTCCTGGAGGGCCGCGACCAGTGCGGGCTCGTCGATGATGCTGCCGCGGGCGATGTTGACCACGATGCCGCGCGGGCCGAGGGCGCGCAGGACCTCGGCGTTCACCAGGCCGCGCGTGGCTCCGCCGCCGGGGCAGGCGACCATCAGGAGTTCGCAGTCGCGGGCGAGGCTCAGGGCGCAGTCCCGATAGACATATGGCGAGCCGGGCACCCGGCGGCGGTTGTGATACAGCACCGGCATGTCGAAGGCCGACGCGCGCCGGGCGATCGCCTGGCCGATGCGGCCCATGCCGAGGATGCCCATCGGGCGCGAGTGGATGCGCGGCATCAGTGGATAGGCGCCGGACAGCCACTTGCCGTCGCGCACATATCTGTCGCCGCTGACGATGCCGCGGGCGGCGGCGAGCAGCAGGGCGAAGGCCATGTCGGCGACGCAGCCATCGGTGGGGCCCGGGGTGTTGGTGACGGCGATGCCGCGGGCGCGGGCGGCGGCGAGGTCGACCTTGTCGTAGCCCACGCCATAGACCGCGATCAGGCGCAGGGCCGGCAGGGCGGCGATCACCGAGGCCGGCACCGGGGCGGCGGCGATCAGGGCGGTGACGTCCTGTCCGGCGAAGCCCGCGGGCACCGAGCCGCCGGCCAGCACATGCAGGTCGAAGTGCGGCCGGTAGCGGGCGGAGCAGAGCGGGATCTCCGGCCCGAGATGGACCACCTGCGGTTTTTTCGTGGCGTTCATCTTCGTGCTGCGCCTTTGCCTGATACTCGCCGACAGGCTATCAGCCGGGGCGCGCCCCGCAACCATGCTGCACCGCAAAAGGACCCATCATGCACATCGGCGTTCCCAAGGAGATCAAGACCCACGAGTACCGCGTTGGGCTGACGCCCGCGGCGGTGCGCGAGTTCACCTCCCGCGGGCACCAGGTGACGGTCCAGCAGGGGGCCGCGGTGTCGATCGGCTTCACCGACGACGCCTATCGCAGCGCCGGTGCGGCCATTGCCGGCAGTGCGGCCGAGGTGTTCGCCGCCGCCGACATGATCGTCAAGGTGAAGGAGCCGCTGGCGGCGGAGATCGCCATGCTGCGCGAGGGTCAGGTGCTGTTCACCTATCTGCATCTCGCCGCCGACAAGGAACAGACCGAGGGGCTGATGCGCTGCGGCGCCACCTGCATCGCCTATGAGACGGTGACCGACGCCCGCGGCGCGCTGCCGCTGCTGGCGCCGATGAGCGAGGTGGCCGGGCGGATGAGCGTGCATGTCGGCGCGCATTGCCTGGAGAAGGAGGGCGGGGGTGCCGGCGTGTTGCTCGGCGGCGTGCCGGGGGTGCAGGCGGGGCGCGTGGTGATCATCGGCGGCGGGGTGTCCGGCACCAACGCGGCGATGATGGCGGTCGGGCTCGGGGCGCATGTGACGATCTTCGACCGTTCGATCACCCGGCTGAAGGAACTGGATGTGCAGTTCGGCAGCGCGGTGCAGACGCTGTACTCCACCACGGCGGCAATTGAGGCGGCGGTGATCGAGGCCGACCTGGTGATCGGCGCGGTGCTGGTGCCGGGAGCGGCGGCGCCGAAGCTGGTGACGCGGGCGATGGTCAAGCAGATGCGGCCGGGCTCGGTGGTGGTGGATATCGCCATCGACCAGGGCGGCTGCCTGGAGACCAGCCGGCCGACCAGCCACTCCAACCCGACCTATATCGAGGAAGGCGTGGTGCATTACTGCGTGACCAATATGCCTGGCGCGGTGGCGCGCACCTCCACCCTGGCACTCGGCAATGCCACCCTGCCGTTTGCGCTGGCGCTGGCCGACAAGGGCTGGCGGCAAGCGCTGATCGACGACAAGCACCTGCTGGCCGGACTGAATGTGCATGCCGGGCACATCACCTACGAGGCGGTGGCGCGGGACCTGAACCTGAGCTTCACGCCGGCGGCTTCGGTGCTGGGGCGGTAGAGACCTGCCCGGAGGCTACGTTTCTGAAGCTTTAAGGAAACAAGTTCCGCCGATGATGCGCCACTGCCCCACCAGGGGCGGTGCGCCACCGTCGGCACTAGGGCCGGGTGGCGATTTGCTGCACCCGGTCCGATCGGATTCATCTGATGCCTGTTCGCCGCCCGCGCCGTCCGCACGCTCGTATCTGCTGACGAGCGGGATTGCGCAGCATGGCACCGTCCACGCTCTCCGTCGCCGCGGCCCTGGCAGCCTTCGGGGCCAGCGCGCTGGCCGCCGGCACCCGCATTGCCGACACGGCGGATGCGATCGCAGGGCAGCTCGATGCGCTGCGGCCGCTGGCGCTGTCCGGCAGGCTCGCCGGCATCGATTTGCGCGATGCCGGCGAGCCGGTGATTGCCACCACGCCGAGCGAGGCCGCCGCCAATGCTGCGGTGCTGGGGCTGATCGCCGGGCGCTATGCGCTGCAGCAGTCCGTCAGTGCTTCCGAAGCGGCGGGCGCGACGCTGTCCGCGGCCGCGGTCGCTGTGTTGGAGCGCGTGACCAGCGGCTTCGCGCTGACGGTCAGCGGCACGCTCGGCGCCGCCGCGGCAGCGCTGCTGACCAACAGCGCGGTTGCGGCCCGTCTGACCGGCGGCATCGCGATCAGCGATTCCAGCGCCAATGTTGCGGCCCATCTCACCGCGCTCCAGGCATTGGCGGCGCGCGGAGGGCTCTCTTCGATCACCCTGCTGGATGGCGGGGTTGTGCCGCTGGTGCTGACGCCGGCACAGGCGGCCGAGGCCCCTGGGGTGCTCGCGGCCATCGTCAGCCCGCACCAGCTGACCCGCAGCGCCACCGCGGCCAGCGCCGCCGCACCGGCAGCACCCTTCACCGTGGTCACCGTCACCGACAGTGCCGCCAATATGCAGGCGCATCTGGAGACGCTCCAGCGCCTCGTCGTCGCCGGTCATCTGGACCGCATCACCGTCACCGGGGGCGGCGCAATCGCGCTCAGCCTGACGCCGGCGGAGGTGGCGGCGAACGCCGATGCCCTGCTGCGTATCAGCAACAACTTCTCGATCACGCTGTTTGGCGCCGGCATCCCGACAATCCGGCTGGACAACCAGCAGGTGGATGCCGGTATCGGCCGGCTGCTGGCGCGCATCGCCACGCCCTACGCGCTCGCCGTCGACGGCCCGATCACCGCGGCCGGCGCCAGCGCCCTGGTGGCGGCCGAATCGACGGTGGTGACACAGATCGCTGCCGGCGGGCTGGTCATCCGCGACACGCCGATGGGGCTGCATGCGCGCATCGCCGACATCAAGTCGCTGCTGGCCGCTGGTGCGATCGGCGTGATCGAGCTGTCCGGCGGGACGCGCAGCCTGTCGCTGGACGAGGCGGATGGCGCGGCGGGCCAGGCGATGCTGGCGCTGATCGCCGGACCGGTCGCGCTGTCGCAGATCATCGCGGTGGGCGGAATCGCCACGGCTACGCTCGCGTCGGGCTTCAGCAACTTCACCGTGAGCGACAGCACCGCCAATATCCTGGCCGGGCTGGCACAGATCCAGACCCTGGCAGCCAGCTTGCGCCTGGGGCGGCTGCATTTCACCGATGCGGCGCCGGAGCTGGTGGTCAGCAGTTCCAGCATCATGGCGGCGCTGGAGAGCTGGCTGGCCCAGGATGTCGCGCCCTATCCGATCACCCTGGCGGGGGACACGCCGGTCCTGACCATCCCGGCCGCGGTGCTGGGCCAGCCGGGGTTCCGCGCCAACATCCTTGATGCCATCACCAACCCGTCCTGGAGCGTGGTCGCCACCGGCCGCCTGTCCGTCGCGGCGGTTGCGGACATCGTGGCCGAGGACCGCCCGACCCTGGCCCATCTCGGGGCGGGCCTGACCATCGCCGCGACCAAAGGCGAGATCCTGGCCAACCTCGCCGACCTCTCGGTCCTGGCGCGGCGCGGGGTGATCGGCGCGATCGACATGCTGGACCCGGAACCGCGGGTGCTGTCGCTCAGCGATGCGCAGGCCCATGCGCATGCGGCGACGCTGGCGCGGATCAGCGGTCCCTATCGACTCGAGACGCCCGGCGGGACCACGGCGGTGGAGACCCTGGCCAGTCTGGACGGCCAGACCTTCACGGGCTTCGGCCCCACCGCCGCGATCGACATCCGCGACGTCCCGTTCACGCCGAATGCCATGTCGTTCGCCTTCTCCGGCTCGCAGCTGCGCATCCTGCAGAACGACACGCTGTTGGCCACCACCACGGTAACCGCGCCGCAAGGCACCGCCTATTCCGACACCAGCTTCTATGTGGCGCCCGATGGCGCCGGCGGCACCACGCTGCGCGCCAGCGCCAGCCCGATCGCGGTGACCAATACCCGCACCAGCACCAACACCGTGACCGGCGGCGATTTCTACCGCGGCGCCGTCGGCTATCTCCAGCGCCAGTTCATCAACCCGACTGGCGATCCGGTCAACGTGGCGGCCGGCATCCCCAACGTGTTCCTGCATGGCGGCGGGGCCAGCGGCGGCAATGCGCTCCAGGTGCTATCCGGCCAGAACGTGATCGACGACGGCATCGGCTCGAACTTCCTGGTCGGCGGCACGGCAGCCGAGGGGGCGGACACGTTCTTCCTCGACGGGCGCGGCGGCGGCGTGAGCTGGGGCACGGTGGTGAATTTCCAACAGGGCGACGCGGTGACCTTCTGGGGCTGGAAGGACGGGGTGACGACCTATGACTGGCTCGCCAGCGGCGGCGCGCCGGGCTTTTCCGGGGCGACCATCCATGCCCGGCTCGGCGGCGGCAGCGGAGCCTATGACGCCTCGATCACCTTCGCCGGAATCGACCTCGCCACGGCGCAGGACTTCGTTTTCATCCGCAACGGGGTCGTCGGGGATACCACATACGCCTATATTGCCAATCTATAAGCGCGTTCTTTTTTGAAAAAAAAGAACCAAAAAATTTTTATGCTTTGGGCTTAGCCCAATTGGATAGAGTCTTTTTGCTTCTTTTTCTATAGAAAAAGCGGACCTTGCTTGCTATGCTCCGAGCGCCATGTCGAGATCCCGGATCAGGTCATCGGCATCCTCAAGCCCGATCGACAGCCGCACCACATCGGGCCCCGCCCCGGACGCCAGGCGCTGCTCATCGGTCAGCTGCCGATGGGTGGTCGACGCGGGATGCAGGATCAGGCTACGGGTATCGCCGACATTGGCCAGATGCGAGAACAGACTAACGGATTCCACCAGCTTCGTTCCGGCCTCGTAGCCACCCTTGACGCCGAAGGTGAACACCGAGCCCGGCCCCTTGGGCATGTATCTCTTCGCCAGCGCATGGAACGGGCTGGACGTCAGCCCGGCATAGGAGACCCAGGCGACCTTCGGATGGCCGGCGAGGAATTCCGCCACCTTCTGCGCATTGGCGACATGACGGTCCATGCGCACGTGCAGGGTCTCGGTGCCGGTGATGGTGAGCCAGGCGTTCATCGGCGACAGGGTCGGGCCGAAATCGCGCAGGGCAACCGCGCGCGCCTTGGTGGTGAAGGCGAAGTCGCCGAAATTCTCGTAGAATTTGAGGCCGTGATAGGCCGGCTCGGGATCGGCCATGCCGGGAAACTTGCCGTTGCCGTAATCGAACTTGCCTGACTCGACGATGATGCCGCCAAGCGAGTTGCCATGCCCGCCGAGGAACTTGGTCATCGAGTGCGTGACGATATCCGCGCCATGCTCGAACGGCCGGCACAAATACGGCGAGGCCAGGGTGTTGTCGACGATCAGCGGAATGCCAACGCTGTGCGCGACATCGGCGATGGCCTGGAGATCAACGATGATGCCGCCGGGATTGGCCAGGCTTTCGACGAAGATCGCCTTGCATTTCGGCGTCAGCGCGCGGCGGAAATTCTCCGGATCGGTCGGGTCGACGAAGTGGCAGGTCCAGCCGAGCTTCTTGAAGCTGAGCGAGAACTGGGTCAGTGAGCCGCCGTACAGGTTGCGGCTGGCCACGAACTCGTCGCCAGGTTCCAGCAGGGTGAAGAAGGTCACGAACTGCGCCGCATGGCCGGACGACGCGGCCACGGCGGCCCGCCCGCCCTCCAGGCTCGCCACCCGCTCCTCCAGCACCGCCACGGTCGGGTTGGACAGGCGGGTATAGACGTGGCCGAAATTGTGCAGGTTGAACAGCGAGGCGGCGTGGTCGACATCGTCGAACACGAAGGACGTCGTCTGGTAGATCGGCGTGCCGCGCGCCCCGGTGGTCGGATCGGGCTGGGCGCCGGCGTGGATCGTCCGCGTGTCAAAACCGTATTCCAGGTTCTTCGCCGGCAACGGCCGGTTCCGGCTGGGCCGGTCGGTTGGCGGCTCGGCCGGGCGGTTGCGGATGATCCCTGAATTCACCCCGCTCCAGGACAGCTCGCCGCCAAACCGGCTGAACTCGATCTTCGGGCAGCGATCCATGATCACCTCCAGCCCCGCCGCCTCCGCCTTCACCCCCGCCGCGTCATGGCGCACGCCAAGCTGCGCCCACAGCACCTTGGCGCCGATCGCAATCGCCTCATCGGCAATCCCCGGCAGTGCATCGGCGGCGCGGAACACATCCACCATGTCGACGCGGTCGGGGATATCGGCCAGCTTCGCGTAGATCGTCTCGCCCAGCAGCGTCTGGCCCGCCGTGCCTGGGTTCACCGGGATCACCCGGAACCCCTTGGATTGCAGATACTTCATCACGAAATAGCTCGGCCGGTTCCAGTTCGACGAGGCGCCAACCATGGCAATCGTCTTCACCCGCTGCAGGATCGCGCGGATTTTCGCGTCGCTATAGGCGAGCGGTGCCATTTCGTTCATTGCAAACCCTTTCCAAGCCGGCCGGCGTCGTGGCACGGTGCTTATCACATGCGACGCAAACCGGCAGGCCTCTCCGAACAACTGGGCATGATCGACCTGGCCGGTAGCCCCGCGCCGATGTCGACGACCAGCCCCGCAGCCCCCTCGGCCATCGGCGCCGAGGGCCATCGCGACCGCATGCGCACCCGCATCCTGGCCGGCCAGGGCGAGACCATGGCGGATTACGAGCTGCTGGAAATGGTGCTGTTCATCGCCCAGCCCCGCGTCGACACCAAGACACTCTCAAAAACCCTGATCGCCCGCTTCGGCAGCTACGCCGGCGTGATCGCCGCCCCGCGCGAGGAACTCCTGGAAATCAAGGGCATCGGCGAATCCGCTGTCGCTACCCTGAAGATCGTCCAGCTCGCGGCCCAGCGCCTGGCCCGCGCCGAGGTGCTCGACCGCCCGCTGCTGAACAACTGGGACCGGCTGATGGACTACCTGCATGCCCTGATGGCGCGCGAACGCGTCGAGCAGTTCCGCGTGCTGTTCCTGGACACCCGCAACCGCCTGCTGGCCGACGAGGCGCAAGCGCGCGGCACCGTCAATCACACCCCGGTCTATCCACGCGAAGTGGTCAAGCGCGCCCTCGAACTGAAGGCCACCTACCGCTTCGTCAGCGCCGCCCACCGCGACGCCTTCCGCGCAGACCCAGCGAAATACCTGCCGTAATACGGCGGCTACTGCCCCTTCGGCCTCGCCCGCGGCTACAAGGCGGTGATCCAGCCCACCGCCTTCACCATCGCCAATGGCCGCCTGTACCTGAACTACAACGCCAGCATCCAGGATCAATGGCGCCGCCAGCAGGCCGCCGACATCGCGCTGGCTGACGCCAACTGGCCGCAGGTGATCAACAGCCCGGACTGGCGCGCTAGGCCGGATTCCGGCACTCTCCCCTGATCCGGGGGAGTGCCAACGTGACCAAGCCGAACAACATCCTGTTCATCATGTGCGACCAGCTGCGCTGGGACTACCTGTCCTGCACCGGCCACCCCAGCCTGCACACCCCGCATATCGATGCGCTCGCCGCCCGCGGGGTCAACTTCACCCGCGCCTATGTCCAGTCCCCGGTCTGCGGCCCCAGCCGCATGAGCTTCTACACCGGCCGCTACATGCGCAGCCACGGCAGCAACTGGAACCGTTTCCCGCTGCGCATCGGCGAACCCACCCTCGGCGATGCCTTGGCCCCGCTCGGCGTGCGCAACGTGCTGGTCGGCAAGACCCACATGAACGCCGACTCCGAGGGCATGAAACGACTCGGTATCGCGCCGGATTCGCGACTCGGTGTGATCGCCAGCGAATGCGGTTTCGAGCCCTACGAGCGCGATGACGGCCTGCACCCCGGCCCCTCGCGCCCGCGCCCGACCTACGACCAATACCTGCGCGACCTCGGCTACAGCGCGGAAAACCCCTGGGAAGACTGGGCCAATTCCGGCGGCGACCCCGACGCCCTGCTGAACGGCTGGCTCCTCGCCCATGCCGACAAGCCCGCCCGCATCCCGGAGGAGCACTCCGAGACCCCGTACATGACCCGCCGCGCCATGGACTTCATCCGCGAGGCCACCGGCCCCTGGTGCCTGCACCTGTCCTACATCAAGCCGCACTGGCCCTATATCGTGCCGGCCCCGTACCACAACATGTACGGCCACAACGACCTGATCCCAGCCGTGCGCAACGAAGCCGAGCGCACCGACGCCCACCCGGTCTTCGCCGCCTTCCAGCAATTCCGGGTGAGCCATAACTTCTCACGCGACGAGGTCCGCGCCCGGGTCCTGCCCGCCTCTATGGGCCTGATCAAGCAGATCGACGACCAGATCGGCGCGC
>CAXNGD010000004.1:0-26263 GCA_964201575.1 Acetobacterales bacterium
GTCAGCAACACACTCGACATCGGGGCAAACCTTCGTGGCGGTTGCCCGACATAGATTCAGACAAAACGCGCCGAGGGAACCAACTTTCTTCCCCGACATCTCGCCGCTCACGCGATTAAGTTGTCAGCGTTGAACAGCCCTGCCGCCACATCGAGATCGCCGCTGCGCGTCACCGTGAACGGAAACACCGTCGTGCCCCCGGTCGAGCCCTCGTTGCGGCTGACCCCGCTGCCGGAGACCGCCAGGATCGCCAGCCCGGCATCGTCGTTGACGATCACCGCCGTTGCGTTGGCCTGCAGGATCGTCGCCCCGCCCGTCGGATTGACCAGCGTCACCGCGAAGCGCTCGTTGTATTCGCCCGCCGCATCGCCGGCGACCGCCACCGTGACCGTCGCCTTGGTCTGCCCGGCGCCGAAACTCACCGTGCCGCCCGGCAGCACCCCGCCGGCGAAATCCGCGGCATCGGCCGGCCGGCTGTCCACGCCCAGCGCGCCCGTCACCGCCCAGTCAACGCTGAACGCGCTGGCGGTATCGCCGCTGCGGGTGACGGTGAAGCTGAAGCTCGCCGTCCCCGCATTGCCCTCAACAGTACTGGCAGTGACCGCCGCCACCGACAGGCTGGCCTGCGCGCCCGGCGCGGTATCGACAATGCCCAGCCGCCCGATCACGCCGCCCATCAGGTCCGCGTAGTACAACACCCCATCGTCGCGCTGCACGAAATAGGTCGGTCCGAAATCGCCCGCCAGTCCAACAGGAAGTTGGTCGCATTGCGATCGTCGGTGTCCACCGTGAACACATTGCCGCCGACGAAATCGGTGAACACGAAATGCCCGTCCAGGCTGGCGGGATACGCCGCGCTGCCCTCGATCATCCCGCCGCCAACCACCGCCTGCATCTGATACCCCGGCAGGATCGTGCCATGCGAGAACGCCTGGAACGGCGCCGTGACCACCACATCCCCGGCCTCCACCGCGGCATAGAACGCCGCAGCGCCGTCATGCTTGCTGTACAGCGGCGTCTTGACCAACACCCCGCCATCCCCGCCCTCGTAGTACGGCCAGCCGAAATTCGCCCCCGGCCCCCCGGTATTGATCTCCTCGAACGCGAACCTGCCGACATCGGCGATGAACAGCCGCCCATCGGCATCGAATGCGCCGGAGAACGGGTTGCGAAACCCGTACTGGAACACCTTGGCCCGGTTGGCGTCCAAATCCTCCGCCTCGCTCGCGAACGGGTTGTTGGCCAGCCCCCGCCCGGTGAGCGGGTCGATGCGCAGCACCTTGCCCGACAGGCTGTCCAGCGACTGGACATCCTTGGTGCGCGGATCGTCGTAGTTGTACGAAGTGCCGTTCCCAGTCTGCACATACAGCATCCCATCCGGCCCAAAATGCAGCCGCCCGCCGGAATGTGAGCCGCTATCGACCTTCAGGTAGTCCTGCTTGAACCCGCCGATCACCCGGTCGCCCGCCTTGAACACACGGTCCGAGGCGATCTCGGCGGCATTGACGGGATCGGTATAGGTCAGCACACCGCCGCCGCTGATATCGTCCAGGCCCTGCCCGCCCGCCCCCACCAGCACCACCCCGCTCTCCGGCACCAGCGTGCGATATCCGGTCGCGGCATCGGCGGTATAGCGCACGATCTGCGAATAGCGGTTGCCGATCCCGTCGCGCCCGGCATTGCCGGTATTGGCCGCCGTCTCCGCGGGATCGACGACATAGAACGCATAGACATAGGGATTGCTGGCGAAATCCGGATGCAGTGCGATGTCCTGCAACCCGCGATCGGCAAACGCATTCGTCTGCGCCCGGATGTCCAGCAGGATACTCACCTCACCCGACGCGGCATCCACCACCCGGATCACCCCCGCCTTCTCCGCGACATAGATCAGCTCGGGATCAACCGGCGAGAACGCCACCCGGATCGGCTGCGCCAGCCCGCTGACCACCGTGTTGAGCGTCACGTCGTACGCCGACTCCAGTGACGGCTCCACCGGCGGCGGCGGCGGTGGCGTCTCGTCGTCGATGATCGAGATGCGGTTGGTGCGCGGTGCCGCCAAATCCGCCCCGGTGGCGCTGATCAGCGTCACGGTCAGCAACTCGGTGTCCTCGCCCAGCGCGTCGTTGAGGATGGTGATCGGGATGAACACGCTGGAGGCGCCGTCAGCCATCACCGCGGTGCCGCCGGCGGCGCTGTAGTCCAGCCCGGCGGTCGCGGTGTCGGCGAACACGCCATACTGGATGGTCACCGCCCCGGCGGTGGAGCCGGAGCGCAGGATCTCGACCTGGATGGTTGTATCGGCCTCGCCGACCGAGGTCTCGGTGCGGCGGTGAAAGACGCTGCCAGCCATCGGCTTCTGGTTCCTTCCATGACACGGTCACACCGCGCCACATCAACACCGGGATGCCCGAACACCGCATCGGCGCGTCGCGGAGAATCCCGTGCCGTTGCCTGCCATTTCAGGCCAAGGCGATACCTACAGGGCGCCCGCGCGGCCACGCAAGGCCACGGCAGGTCACAAGGCCGCGCGGTCAACGCCGCCGCGCGCGCGCCCCCATGGGATCATCGCACCCGCCGGCAGGTGCACCGGGATCCGCGTGCCGCCACGCGGTTCGTCATCGTCATCCCGGCCATGCAGCATGACGGCAGCGGCGATCTGCACGCTGCCGAAGGTCGGGCCACAGAAGAACCACAGCAACAGCGCCGGCAGCGGATGGCTCTCGGCACCGCGCAGCAAGGTGGCCAGCCCGCCGGCATCGGTGCCCAGCAGCAGCGCCACGAACAGCGCCGAGATGCCGAAGCCGATCGCCCCATGCAGCAGCATGAAACGGACAAGCGGGGGCAGGGGCGGCATGACCGCCAGCATGGCACAGAAATCCATCGCCTTGACAACACGGTTCTGACAGGATCGCCTCTGGGCATTGAGCCGGCATCAGACCGGCCAAGCCATTGGGGGAAGCAGGCATGCGGGCAGTGTGGGCGGCGGCGGTCATGGCAATGGGGCTGGCGACCGGAACGGCGGAGGCCCAGCCGGCAGGCGGCCAGACCCTGCGGATGATGAAATCGCTGGATGCCCCGCATTACGACGGCCAGCGCACCACCTGGTCGCCCACCTCGGACATCGTGAACATGATCCAGGACACGCTGGTGGCGTTGGACTGGGACGGCAAGACGGTGATCCCGTACCTGGCGAAATCCTGGACCGTCAGCCCGGACGGGCTGCGCTATGTCTTCCAGCTGCGCGACGACGTGCAGTTCTGCAGCGGCAAGAAGTTCACCGCGGACGACGTGGTCTACAGCTTCGAGCGCCTGCGCGATCCCGCCACCCGCGCGCCGCTGATCTGGCGGCTGGGCAATGTGAAGGCGATCCGCGCGGCCGGGCCGCATACGGTGGAATACGAGCTGGCCGAGCCCTATGCCGACCTGCTGCAGAACTTGGTTTCCTTCACCACCACCATCCACAACCGCGACAGCGTGGAGAAGCACGGCAAGGATTACGGCACCCAGGCGATCGACGGCACCGGGCCCTGGTGCTTCGAGAGCTGGACGCCGCGCACCGAGGTGGTACTGAAACGCCACGACGCCTATCGCTGGGGCCCCTCGATGTACGCCAACAAGGGGCCGGTGAAGTTCGAGCGGCTGTCGATCAAGATCGTGCCGGAGGACAGCGCCCGCGTGGCCGCCATGATGTCCGGCCAGTTCGACGTGACCCACCAGATCCCGTTGCAGTTCATCCAGCAGGTCAAGGCGGCGCCGAACCTCAACGTCCAGGAAGCGAAGCCGAACTTCCAGCTGATGTATTACGGCTACAAGACCAGCCGGCCGATGGTGAGCGACCGGCGGGTGCGCGAGGCGATGAACATCGCCATCAACCGGGCGGAGATCGTCCAGGGCATCATGCTGGGCCAGGCCAAGCCGGCCTATACCTTCATCGACGATGACACGCTGGATTTCGACCCCGCCACCAAGGGGATGATCCGCGAGGACGCCGAACGGGCGAAGAAGCTGCTCGACGAGGCCGGCTGGCGCCCGGGGCCGGACGGCATCCGGGTCAAGGACGGCATGCGGTTGGCGCCAAAGGTGTACTTTACCCAGGTGTCCTATTTCGGCCGGGTGACCGAGGCGATCCAGGGCTACATGCGCCGCATCGGCATCGATTGGCAGGTCCAGGGCTTCGATTCCACCATCGCCTTCTCGAAAATGAGCGAACAGGATTTCGAGCTGTGGACGGTGACCTTCCCGTACATGTCGTCCGGTGACCTGCTGAATTTCTACTTCGATTCCAAGAACATCCCCGCACCCAACCGGATGAATTGGAATGACAAGGAGACCGACGAGTTGCTGCGGCAGGCCAAGTCCGCGCTGACTGACGCCGACCGGGCGAAGTTCTACGGGCTGGTGCAACAGCGCATCACGTCGGAGCATCTGTGGATGCCGGTGATGAACGTGGCGATGTATCTCACCAGCCTGAAGACCCTGAAGGGGGTGCGGCCCCATATGTTGTACCAGAACACCTTCTACAAGGGGTTGGACTACAGCCGGTAGAGGCCGCGCGGACTTTCGTCCTTGAAATGAAGGAAGGAAGGCCAGGGCTTTGCCCTGGACCCACCAAGGGCCGGCGGCCCTTGTATCCCATTATTTTTCAATGAATTGAGGTCCAGGGGCTCGGCCCCTGGTGGGGTCTGGGGCAACGCCCCAGCCTTCCTTTGCCGCGTCCTGGTCTCTTTGCCCTAAAAAATTGCGTTGACTCGGTCCGCAATTTTGGGAATCAATGCTAGGAACATATCACGAACATTATTCCATGCACTTCACCCGCCTCCCTGTCCCACCGCCCTATCCGCCAACCCGGCGGCAGCCGGCGCGCGCCGGGTTGGCTATGGGCCCGGCGGTCGGGACCTGCCTGCCGGGCGGCGCCTTGCCGCTGGGGGTGCTGCACGAGATCGAGCCGGAGGGCGGGGCCGAGGTGCAGCACGGTGCGGCGGTGGCCGGGTTTGCCGCCCGGCTGCTGGCGCGGCTGCCGGCGGGGCGGCCTTGGCTGTGGGTGGCGGGGCGGGAGGATTTGTATGCGCCGGGGCTGGTGGCGTGCGGGCTGGACCCTGGCCGGCTGGTGCTGGCCTGTGCGCGCGATGACGCGGCGGTGTTGGCGGCGATGGAGGCCGGGCTGCGCGGCGGGGCCTTTGCCGCCGTGGTGGGCGAGGCCGGGCGGCTGACCAGGCTGGGGGCGCGGCGGTTGCAGATAGCCTGTCTGCGCCATGGCAGCACCGGGCTGCTGCTGCATCGCTGGCCCTATGGCCGCGCGACGGGGGCTGAGGAGGAGGCGCCGGCGGCGGTGACGCGCTGGCGGATTGGGCCTGTGGCGGGATCAGTGACGGCGGGGGCGGGTGGCTTTGGGCCGCCGCGCTGGCGGTTGGAACTGTTGCATGCGCGCGGCGGCGTGCCTGGCGAATGGATTGTCGAAGCGGGAGAGCGTGATGCGCCGGATCTTGTCCGTGTGGTTGCCGAACTGGCCGATGTTGCGCCTGCAGCGCAGCGGCGCGGTGTCGGCTGACCAGCCGGCGGCCACCGTGGTGACCGAGCGCGGGCAGCGGCGCCTGGCTTGCGTGTGCCCGGTGGCCAGCGAAGCTGGGCTGCGGGTGGGCCAGGCGCTGGCCGAGGCGCGGGCGCTGTGTCCGGAGCTGGACGTGCACGAGGCGACGCCGGAGGAGGATGCGGCGGCGCTGGCGCGGCTGGCAGAATGGGCCACACGCTTCACCCCGCTGGCCGCCGCCAACCCGCCGGAAGGTCTGTGGCTGGACATCGCCGGCTGTGCCCACCTGCATGGCGCTGAAGATGGGGCGGGGGAGGAAACCCTGTGCGCCACCATCGCCCGGCGCCTGGGTGAGGCCGGTTTTCCCCCGCGGCTGGCGGTGGCCGATGCCTCCGGCGCCGCCTGGGCGCTCGCGCGGCATGCTGGCAGGCGGCTCCATGTGCTGCCGCCGGGCAACGAGCGGGCGGCCCTGGAGGATTTGCCGATCGGGCTGCTGCGGCTGGACGACCGGGCGGTGGCGGCATTGCGCCGGGTGGGCATCCGCACCATCGGCGCCCTGGCCCGCCTGCCGCGCGCCGAGGTGGCGGCGCGCTTCGGCGCCCTGCCGGCGCTGCGGCTGGAACAGGCGGGATTGTCACAAGCGGGTGGCATCGCCGAAGAGCCGATCGCCTGGCCGATGCCCGCCCGGCCCTGGGAGGAGATCCGCCACTTCGCCGAGCCGATCGCCGCCCCCGAGGACCTCGCCCGGGCGCTGGCGCTGCTGGCCGACGCCCTGGCGCAGCGGCTGGAGGAGCAATCCCTCGGCGCTCGGCGCTTCGTGGCGCGCTTCCTGCGGGTCGACGGCATCACCCCGGCCATCGGCATCGCCACCGCCCGACCGGTGCGCGCGGCCGGCTATATCCTGAAACTGCTGACCGGCAAGCTGGAGACGGTGGATCCCGGCTTCGGGGTCGAGGCGGTGGCGCTGGAGGCCCAGGCCTTGGGCTCTCTTTCGGCCAGCCAGGCCGCGCTGGACGGCAAGCCGGATGCCACCGCCGACCTCGCCGCCACGCTGGACACGCTGATCGCCCGGCTGGGCGAGGACGCGCTGTGGCGCCCGGTGGCACAGGGCAGCCACGTGCCGGAGCGCGCCGTCGGCCGGGCCGGGCCGCTGGCCGGAGTGGCCTGGCCCGCTGAACTCCCCGACCGGCCGCTGCGGCTGTTCACCCCCCCGGAGCCGATCGAGGCCACCGCCCCGGTGCCGGACGACCCCCCGCTGTTCTTCCGCTGGCGTGGCCGGGTGCACCGCATCCGCGCCGCAACCGGGCCGGAGCGCATCGCCGCCGAATGGTGGCGCCGCTCGCCGGACCCGACGCGGCCAGCGCATGACTTCATCCGCGATTACTACCGGGTGGAGGACCAGCAGGGGGGGCGGTTCTGGGTGTTCCGCGTCGGGCTGGGCGGCGTGCCGCGGTGGTTTGTGCATGGGGTGTTTGGGTAGGAAGGAAACATGTTCTTTTTTGAAAAAAAGAACCAAAAAACTTTCCCCCGTTTGCCCCTGCGTGGGACGATAGGCAAATGGATGAAGTTTTTTTGCTTCTTTTTGTTCACAAAAAGAAGAGTCTTCCTTCCATGACCCAGCACGCCGAGCTGGTCTGCGCCACGCCCTTCTCCTTCCTGGAGGGTGCCAGCCACGCCGAGGAGCTGGTCACCCGGGCGCAGGAACTGGGATTGGCGGCCCTGGGCGTGGCGGACCGCAACACCGTGGCCGGGGTGGTGCGGGCGCATGAGGCGGCGCGGAAGGCAGGGCTGCGGCTGCTGGTCGGCACGCGCCTGGCGTTTGTGGATGGGACGCCGGAGGTGGTGGCGTATCCGACCGACCGCGCCGCCTGGGGGCGGCTGACCACGCTGCTGACGCTGGGCAAGCGGCGGGCGAAGAAGGGCGAGTGCGTGCTGACGCGGGCAGATTTTGCCGCGCATGCCGACGGGATGATGGGGATTGTGATGGCACCGGCGGCGCCAGACACGCTGGGGGAACTTCGAGAAATGCTGTGCGGCCGGGCCTGGCTGGCAGCACGGCGGGCGCATGCGGGGGATGATGCAGCGCGGCTGGCGCAGCTGGCGGCGCTGGCGCAGCGGGTGCGGGTGCCGTTGGTGGCGACGCAGGACGTGCTGTATCACCACCCGGACCGGCGGCCGCTGGCCGATGTGATGGCTTGCATCCGGCTGGGCACCACGATCGAGCGCGCGGGGCTGGCGCTGGCGCCGCATGGCGAGCGGCATCTGAAATCGGCGGCGGAGACGGCGCGGCTGTTCCGGGCCTATCCCGCGGCGGTTTCGGCGAGTCTGGAGATTGTGGCGCAGGTGGGGTTTTCGCTCGACCAGCTGGCCTATGAGTATCCCGACGAGCCCGTGCCGCCGGGGCGCACGGCGGATGAGCATTTGGCGGTGCTGACCTGGGAGGGGGCAGCGGCACGCTATCCCGAAGGCGTGCCAGAGCGGGTGCGGGCGACCATCGTCAAGGAGCTGGCGATGATCACGAAGCTGTCCTACGCACGGTATTTCCTGACCGTGCATGACATTGTCCGCTTTGCCCGCGGCCAGGGAATTCTGTGCCAGGGGCGCGGGTCCGCCGCGAATTCGGCGGTGTGTTTCGCGCTCGGCATCACCGCCGTAGACCCGACCGAGATCGACCTGCTGTTCGAACGCTTCATCTCGGCCGAACGCCGCGAACCGCCCGACATCGATGTCGACTTCGAGCATGAACGGCGCGAGGAGGTGATCCAGTACATCTACCGCCGCTACGGCGCCGACCGCGCCGCCATCGCCGCCACGGTGATCCATTACCGCCCGAAAATGGCCATCCGCGAGGTGGGCCGCGTGATGGGGCTGTCCGAGGACACCACCGGGATCCTGTCCAGCCAATCCTGGGGCAGCCGCTCCGGCGGCGATATGCTGTGGTCGCCCGAGCGGCTGGCCGAGGTCGGGCTGGACCCCGAGAGCCCCGCGCTGGTGCGCACGCTGGGCCTGGCGCGCGAGCTGATCGGCTTTCCCCGCCACCTGTCCCAGCATGTCGGCGGCTTCGTGCTGACGCGCGGCCCTCTGATCGAAACCGTTCCGATCGGGCCGGCGGCGATGGAGGAGCGTTTCTTCATCGAATGGGACAAGGACGACATCGACACGCTGGGCATCATGAAGGTCGATGTGCTGGCGCTCGGCATGCTGACCTGCATCCGCAAGGCTTTCGCCCTGCTGCGGGCACGCGGCTTCCCGATCACCGATCTCGCGGACGTGCCCCGGGAAGACCCCGCGACCTACCGCATGCTGTGCCGCGGCGACTCCGTCGGCGTGTTCCAGGTCGAGAGCCGCGCCCAGATGAACATGCTGCCGCGGCTGCGCCCGGTACGGTTCTATGACCTGGTCATCGAAGTGGCGATCGTCCGCCCCGGCCCGATCCAGGGCGACATGGTGCACCCGTACCTGCGCCGGCGACAGGGCAAGGAGCCCGTCCATTTCCCCTCCCCCGACCCCGCCCACGGCGCACCAGACGAGCTGGAGCGGGTGCTCGGCAAGACCCTCGGCGTGCCGCTGTTCCAGGAACAGGCGATGCGCATCGCCATCGAGGCGGCGAAGTTCACCCCGGAGGAAGCCAACGGGTTGCGCCGCGCCATGGCCACCTTCCGCCATGTCGGCACCATCAACACCTTCTTCGACAAGATGGTCGGCGGCATGGTCAGGCGCGGCTACACGCCGGACTTCGCCGAGCGCTGTTTCCGCCAGATCGAGGGTTTTGGAACATACGGCTTCCCCGAGAGCCACGCGGCAAGCTTCGCCCACCTGGTCTACGTCTCGGCCTGGCTGAAATGCCACCACCCCGCAACCTTCGCCGCCGCCCTGCTCAATTCCCAGCCGATGGGCTTCTACGCCCCCGCCCAGATCGTGCGCGACGCGCGCGAGCATGGGGTGGCGGTGCGCGGGATTGATGTTGCGTTCTCGGACTGGGATTGCGGGATCGAAGGAAGCAAGGAATTTTCACAAAGAGGCAGAGAGGCAGAGAGGAGTTCGCTTCTCTCTGCCTCTCCGCCTTTTTGTGAAAATCCTTCCTTGTCTTCCCCGTCCGTCGCCCTGCGCCTGGGGTTCCGCCTGATCGAAGGCTTCCGCGAGGACTGGGCACGCCGTCTCGCCGCCGCCCGCCCCTTCGCCGATTTCGCCGCCCTCACCCGCGCCGGCCTGCCCCGCCCGGCGCTGGTGATGCTGGCCGAGGCCGATGCCCTGCGCAGCCTCGGCCTGGACCGCCGCGCCGCGCTGTGGCGGATGCGCGGCCTAGAGACCGACACCCCGCCGCTCTTCGCCGCCCTCGACCCGCCGCCGGGCGCCGCCATCCTGCCGCGCATGGCCGAGGGCGAGCACGTCGCCGCCGACTACCAGACCACCGGCCTGTCCCTGCGCGCCCACCCGATGCGCTTCCTGCGCCGCGTGCTGTCCGCCGAGGGGATCACCACCTGCGCCGGCGCCACCACCGCGCGCGACGGAGGAAAAGTCCGCCTGGCCGGCGTGGTGCTGGTGCGCCAGCGCCCGGGCAGTGCCGCCGGCGTGGTCTTCGCCACCATCGAGGACGAGACCGGGATTGCCAACATCGTCATCTGGCCCGCCGTGCTGGAACGCTTCCGCCGCGCCGTGCTGGGCAGCTCGGTGCTCGAGGTCACCGGCCGCATCCAGCGTTCGGAGGAAGGCGTGGTGCATGTGGTGGCCGACACCCTGGCCGACCGCTCACCCCTGCTGGCCACGCTGGAGGGGGAGGGCGCGCTGCCGATGCCGCTGGCCCGCGCCGACGAGGTGGCCCGCCCCGGCGCGGATGCCAGGGCACCGGATGTGAGGGCACCGGAGGCTCCGCCCCGCCTGCCGCGCTCACGCGACTTCCACTGACCCCACCAAGGATCAGGCCGGCTTCTCGCCGGTCATCCCGAGATTGATCCAGCCATGGTTGTGCCCGCGCACCCGGCCGAGCGGCAGCGGCGCAATATTGACGAACCCCGCCTGGCCCATCGCCTTTACCGGGTAGCGCGGCGAGAACAGCGCCAGGTGCCAGTTCTGGTGCCCCGGCGTGCCCTCGCCATCGCCATACGAGAAGGTGCGCCCGGCCATCCACAAACAGGGATCGCGCTCGGGGTTGAGGCGGTACCAATTGTCGCGATGGGTATTGTCCACCCCGGTGCGCTCGAACTGCACGAAGGCCTCGGCGATCTTCAGCCCGTCCGGCACCCAGATCTCCACGCTGCCACCCGGCTTGAGGATCCGGCACCAATCCGCCAGCGCGCCCACCGTCTCGTACCAGGGGATGTGCTCCAGCACATGGGAGGCATAGATCAGGTCGAAGCTGCCATCGGCATACGGCAGCTTGCCCGAGGCGTTGGACACCGTTCCGGAAAACCCGTCATCGACGATGTTGAGCGACTCGAACCCCGGCAGCGGGGTGGGGCCAGGGCCGATCTCCAGACACCGCCGCGTCGCGGTCTCGCTGCTGCTCATTGCGTCAATCCTTCGCGGTCCATCGCCATGGGTACGGCGGTTAGCATGGGCCGGGCGCGGCTGGCCATCCAGACGCCGCGGAAGTTCAGTCGGCGATCACGCCGACCAGTGGGCGCTGGCTGCTGAAGGCCGGCACCACATCGCGATCGAACGCCTTCAGCGCAGCCCCGATCGCCTGATGCATGTCGAGGTAGCGATAGGTGCCCAGCCGACCGCCGAAAATCACGCCGGACTCCTGCGCACAGAGCGCGCGGTAACCGTCGTACATCGCACGGTCAACGGCGGTGTTCACCGGGTAGTATGGTTCGTCGGCGCGGGTGGCGAAGCGGGAGAACTCGCGGAATATGGTGGTGCGGTCGCTGTCGTGCTGGCGCTCGGGATGCAGGTGGCGGAATTCGTGGATCCGGGTGAAGGGCACCGCCTCGTCGGCATAGTTCATCACCGAGGTCCCCTGGAAGTCCGCCGTGTTCATGACCTCGCGCTCGAAATCCAGCGTGCGCCAGCCGAGATGGCCCAGCCGGTAATCGAAGTAGCGGTCGATCGGGCCGAGGGCGGCGAGGATGAGGCGGTGGATGGCGTCTGGGATCCAGGCGCGGTTCTCCTGGGCCTGCACGGCTTCGCGCAGGCCGACGATCTGGGCGCCGAGGGAGGGGGGGGTTGGGGTCATGGGATGAATAATAACTAACTGATTTTAGGATGGCAAGAAGAATCTTGCCTTGTGGTGAAATTTCCGGGCACCGCCTGTGTCAGGGTACGGGCGTGCGCGGGGACGGACCCCCGTCACCATGTAACCAGCGGCGATCCGCCAGCGAACAGGGTCGCAGCAGATAGGAGACCGTGCCGCCATGGCAGATGCCGCGCCGAATGCCGCCAGCCGCCGACCGGAGCGCCGGGGTGCGGTGCTACATGCCGATCTCTGTGTGATCGGTGCCGGGTCGGGCGGGTTGTCGCTGGCCGCGGGGGCGGCGCAGATGGGGGCCTCGGTGGTGCTGGTGGAGAAGCACCTGATGGGCGGGGATTGCCTGAACACCGGGTGCGTGCCGTCCAAGGCGTTGCTGGCGGCCGCGCATGCCGCCGCGGCGGTGCGGGGGGCGGCGCTGTTCGGCGTGGATGCCGGGGCGCGCTCGGTGGATTTCGCCCGGGTGCATGCGCATGTGCATGGGGTGATCGCGGCGATCGCGCCGCATGATTCGGTGGAGCGGTTCGAGGGGCTGGGCGTCACGGTGATCCAGGGGGCGGCACGTTTCACCGGGCCGGGCGAGGTTGAGGCGGCGGGGCAGCGGATCCGGGCGCGGCGCTATGTGGTGGCGACCGGCTCGACCGCGGCAGTGCCGCCGGTGCCGGGGCTGAGCGAGGTGCCGTACCTGACCAACGAGACGGTGTTCGGGCTGACGGAGCGGCCGGATCACCTGGTGGTGCTGGGGGGTGGGCCGATCGGGGTGGAGATGGCCCAGGCGTTCCGCCGGCTGGGTAGTGCCGTGACGCTGTTGGAGCGGGCGGTGATCCTGCCGCGCGACGAGCCGGAGGCGGCCGCGGTGGTGCGCGCGGCGTTGCTGGCCGAGGGGGTCGATCTGCGCGAGGGGGTGCAGATTGCCTCGATCCGGGTCGCGGATGGCGGGATCGCGGTGGCAGTGGGCGACGGAAACGCGGGCGGCGAGGTGTGGGGCTCGCATCTGCTGGTGGCGGCCGGACGCAAGCCGCAGATCGAGGGGCTGGGGCTGGAGGCGGCGGGGATCGCCACGACGCCGCGCGGCATCACCGTGGATGCCGGATTGCGCAGCAGCAACCGGCGGGTCTTCGCCATTGGCGATGTGGCCGGCGGGCCGCAATTCACCCATATCGCCGGGTATCACGCGGGCATCGTCATTCGCCGGGCGCTGTTCGGGCTGCCGGCCAAGGTGGATTATGCCGCCCTGCCCTGGGTGACCTATGCCGATCCCGAGCTGGCGCATGTCGGGCTGACCGAGGATGAGGCGCGCAAGGCGGGGCATAGCGTGTCGGTGCTGAGCCAGAATCTGTCCGGCAATGACCGCGCCCAGGCCGAGCGGGCGACCGAGGGGCTGGCCAAGATCGTGCTGGGGCGCGGCGGGCGCATCCTGGGGGCGACCATCGTGGCGCCGCGGGCCGGGGAGATGATCGGGCTGTGGGGGCTGGCGATCCAGCAGAAAATGAAGATCGGGGCGGTGGCGTCCTCGCTGCCGCCGTATCCGACGATGGCCGAGATATCGAAGCGCGCGGCCGGCAGCCATTACACCAAGGCGCTGTTCGGTCCGCGCACGCGGGCGATCGTCGGCTTTATCCAGCGCCTGTTGCCTTAGGGAATACCACGATGAGGTTTTTGCGCGATCGCCGGGTGTGGCTGGTGCTGGCGGCCATCGTCCTGGTGCTGGGGGTGCGGGCGAGCGGGCTGGGCGAGCAGTTTTCGCTGGCGACCCTGGCGCGGCATCGCGAGGCGCTGGTGGAGTTTGTGGCGGCCAATTTCGCGCTGGCCGTGCTGGCCTATGTTGGGCTGTATGTCGCGGCGGTGGCGTTCTCGATGCCGGGGGCGGTGTTCCTGACGCTGTCGGGCGGGTTCCTGTTTGGCGCGGTGCTGGGCACCGCGCTGACGGTGGGGGCGGCGACGGTGGGGGCGACGCTGCTGTTCCTGTTCGCGCGGCGGGTGCTGGGGGCGGATGCGCTCGACCGGCTGGGGCCGCGGGCGTCGGCGCTGGGCGAGGGGATCCGGCGCAATGCGGCTCCGTATCTGCTGGTGCTGCGGCTGGTGCCGCTGTTTCCGTTCTTCCTGGTCAACCTGGTGCCGGCCTTCGTGGGCGTGCGCACCGGGGTCTATGTGGTCACCACGGCAATCGGCATCCTGCCGGGAACGGCGGTGTTCAGCCTGGCGGGGGCGGGGCTGGGGGAGGTGCTGGCGCGGGGCGGGGATTTCAACGTGGGCGATGTGCTGACGCCGCAGATTCTGGGGGCGCTGATTGGGCTGGCGCTGCTGTCGCTGGCGGCGATCCCGTTGAAGGCGCGGTTTGCGAAGGGATGAGGGGGGCGGTGGTTTTGACTCAAGGAAGGAAGGCAAGGCTGGGCTCTGCCCAGACCCGCCAGGGGCCGAGCCCCTGGACCTCGAATTTTTGGAAAGTAATGGTTTCCAAAGGCCGCCGGCCTTTGGTGGGGTCCAGGGGCAAAGCCCTTGGCCTTGCCTTGATGGATCATCATCAGCAAGGACGGATGCCATGACGGGATTTTCTCGCCGCGTCCTGTTGGGCGCCGGGGCCGCCGCTGTGCTGGCGCCACGTGTGTGGGCCGCGACGCCCGAGGCGCTGGATGTGTTGTTGGCGCGGTATGTCGTGGCGCATCCCGATGGGGTGACGCGGGTGCGTTATGGCGCGTGGAAGGCGGCTTCGGGCGACATGGCGGCGTTGGAGGCGTGGATTGCCGCGGCGGCGCAGCTTCGGCCGGGGGCGATGGTGCCGGCGGAGGCGTTTGCGTTCTGGGGCAATCTCTACAACGCGCTGACGCTGCGGGTGATTTTGGAGCGCTATCCCGTGCGTTCGATCAAGGATATCCGGTCGAGCGGGGTGGCGCTGGACCCCAAGGGGTATTTCGGGCCCTGGCGCACCAAGGTGGTGACGGTGGAGGGGCGGCGGATGTCGCTGGATGAAATCGAGCACGAGACGATGCGGCCGGTGTTTCGCGATCCGCGGGTGCATTATGCGGTGAACTGTGCCTCGATCGGCTGTCCGAACCTGCGGCCACGGGCCTGGCGGGCGGCGACGCTGGAGGGGGAGCTGGATGAAGCGGCGGCGGATTTCGTCAATCATCCGCGTGGGGTTTCGGTGCTGGCGGATGGGCGGCTCAAGGTTTCGTCGATCTATGCCTGGTTCCGTGAGGATTTCGGCGGCAGCTAGGCGGGGGTGGTGGCACATCTGCGCCGGTATGCCGGCCCGGCGCTGGCGGCGCGGCTGGCGGCAGAGGTGCGGATTGCCGAGGATGGCTATGATTGGACGCTGAACGACGCGCCGGCCTAGGGATGCGGCGCGGGGGTTCAGTTGGCCAGGGTGCGGCGCAGGAGCTGGCCCCAGCTGGCGTCGAAATGGTGGACGCCCTGGGCGCCGGGGGCGGTGTCCAGCGTCTGGCCGTCGGCGTGCCAGCGGAAGATGCCGCCGCGCAGGTTTTGCAGCGAGTCGGCGCCGGCCTGGGTGGCGGCCTGGCGCAGCCCCTCGAGCATCAGGCCGAAGCGCCAGCCGACGGCGCAGTAGAACACCACCTGGGCGCCCTGCATCGCCGTGCCGTGGCGGGCGAGCAGCTCGGCGGCGGGCAGGCCCGGGGGGATGCGGATGGCGCCGGGGATGCGGCTTTGGGCGAATTCCGCCGGCTCGCGCACGTCCAGCAGAACCACGCGGCGGTCGCTGCGCATGAGGCTGGCGAGCTCGGCGGCGGTGATTTCGGGCACTGGCAGGATGCGGGCGACGGCGTCTTCGACCTGGGTCAGGGTGGTTTGCGGGTTGGTGGGGTCGGGCAGGGCGGCGGCGCGCGGCCACAGGGCGACGGCGCCGGTGGAGAGCAGGACCGCAGCTCCGCCGAGGAGCAGCATGCGGCGGCCAGGAGAGGTAAGGGAGGGCATGGCTGGAAGGGTCCTGGCGGTGCGGTCGATGTTGATATGGGTTCGCTTGCGGCCGGGCGAAGGTTACGCGCGTGACGCCGGTGGCGCATCTGGCGATCTGTGCCGGGTTGGCGGCAGCGGCGCAGGCGGGGATGCTGGTGCTGGCACCGGCGCTGGCGAACGAGCGGGCGATGCCGGTGGCGGCGGTGGGCGGGTTCGTGGCGTTGGCGGTGGTGGCCGGGTTGGCGTGGTTCGCGGCGCTGAGGCCGTTGGGGCGGATGGCGCCGCGGATGGGGGTGGTCTGGGCGGTGGCGGGGTTCGGGCTGGTGGCGCGGCTGGTGTGGTTCGGGCCGGCGCCGGTCTTGGACAGCGACTGGCTGCGTTACCTGTGGGATGGCGGGCTGGCGGCGCAGGGGGTTTCGCCCTGGGCGGCGGCGCCGGCGGGGCGGGATGCGGCGGCGTTCGGGGCGGCGGCGGAAGAGGTGCGGGGGCGGATGGCGTTCGCGGGATTGCGGACGATCTATCCGGTGACGGCGCAGGCGGCGTTCGTGCTGGCGTATTGGATTGCGCCGTGGGAGCTCGCCGGGCTGCGGCTGGTGATGCTGGCGGGCGAGGCGGGGACGGTTTTGCTGCTGGTGCTGGCGCTGCGGCGGCTTGGGCTGCCGGTGATGCCAGCCTCGTGGTGGTGGACCTGCCCGCTGCTGCCGATGGTGCTGGTGGGGGGGGCGCATGTCGATGCGCTGCTGCCGGGGCTGCTGCTGGGGGCGTTGCTGGCGGCGCTGGCCGGGCGGGGGGTGGCGACGGGGGTGCTGCTCGGGCTGGCGGCGGGGGTGAAGGTCTGGCCGCTGTTGCTGGCGCCGGTGCTGGGGCGGGTATTGGGGCGGGGTGCGGTGGTGCAGGCGGGGTTGGCGCTGGCGGCGAGTTCGGCGGTGGTGCTGGTGCCGCTGTTGGCGACGGCGGGGGCTGGAGATGCGGGGCTTGTCGCCTATGCGCGCGGCTGGGTGGCGGGGAATGCGCCGTTTGCCTGGGCGCTGGCGCTGCTGGGCGGCGGGGCGGAGCCGGGGCTGCGGGCCGGGTTGGCGCTCGCCGGGGTTGGCGTGGCGTTGGCGGTGGCGGTGCGGGCGCCTGGTGGGGAAGTGGTGACGGCGGGGCGGGTATTGGTGGTGGCGGCGGCGGTGTTCTATCTCTCGCCGGCGCAGTTTCCCTGGTACGTGGTCTGGTTCATGCCGTTTGCGACGCTGCTGGGGTGCCGGGCGCTGATGCTGCCGGCGGCGCTGGTGCCGGTGTACTGGCTGTCGGGGCCGTTGCGGGTGGCGGGGCATGAGGCGGTGTTCGCGCATGGGGTGGCGGCGGTGCCGCTGCTGGCGGTGGTGGCGGTGGTGATCTGGGGGCGGTGGCGGGCATGAGCGCGCCCCATCTTGACGCACCCCATTTTGGAGCACCCCATCTTCGAGCACCGGGCGGATTGCGGGTGGCGGTGGTGATCCTGGCGCTGAACGAGGCGCCGGCCTTGCCGCATGTGCTGCCGGCGATTCCGGGCTGGGTGGTGGAGGTGATCGTGGTGGATAATGGCAGCCGCGACGCGACTGCAGCCGTTGCCGCCGGGCTGGGGGCGCGGGTGGTCTCCGAGCCGCGGCGGGGCTATGGCCAAGCCTGTCTTGCCGGCATTGCCGCGTTGTCGCCAGGGATCGACACGGTGGTGTGCATGGATGCCGATGCCTCCGACCGGCCGGAGGAGATGGGCCGGCTGTTGGCGCCGATCGTGACGGGGACTGCGGAGATGGTGATCGGCTCGCGGCCGTTGGGCGCGGAGCCGGGGTCGCTGACGCCGGTGCAGCGCTTCGGCAACGCGCTGTCGTGCTGGCTGATCCGGCTGCTGTGGGGGGTGCGGTTCACCGATCTCGGCCCGTTCCGCGCCATCACCCGCGCAGGGCTGGCGCGGTTGGAAATGCAGGACCGCAATTTCGGCTGGACGGTGGAGATGCAGGTGCGCGCGGCGGGGCGGGGGCTGCGCTGTGCCGAGATCCCGGTTGGCTACCGGCGGCGGATCGGGCAGTCCAAGGTGTCCGGCACGATCTCGGGCTCGGTCAAGGCGGGGGTGAAGATCCTGTGGGTGATCGGGATCGAGGCGCTGCGGCGGCGGCGCTGAATCCGACCATGTGCCCCCCCCTGGCTGCCCCCCTGGCTGCCCCCCTGGCGGGCTTCGGCAAAACCGGTCGCTGTTCGGCAACGAAGTCCGGGAAGGAGCCGTTGCATGCGCGGGGTCAGCGTTGTTGCCGCCATTGCCATCGTGTTGGCCGGGTGTTCGGTGCCGGTGCCGCAATGTCCGGTGCCTGCCAGTTCGACCTGGCTGGAGCAGGGGTGGCAGCCGGGCGATCGGGCTTGGTATCATGCGGCGGACCAGGGCACGCTGACATTCGGGATTCCGCGCGAGTTCTTCATGGCGCTGGAGCAGCCGGAGCCGTCGCTGGACGGGCGGGCGATGTTGGCGGACCAGGGGTATCTTGATCGGTTCGGGTTCATTCCGAGTCCGGCTGGGCTGCCGGTTGGGTTCGCGCCCTCGGGATCAGTGGGGGCGCCGAACGACACGCATCCGCGCGCGGCGGTGTTGCCGGACACGATGGCGCCGTGGCTGAAGCCGGGGACGACCGCGTCGTTCACCTCGCTGGGGCTGAGTTGTGCGGCGTGCCACACCGGGCGGCTGACGCATCAGGGGCGTGAGTTGTTGATTGATGGCGGGGCGGCGATGTTGAGCCTGGGGCAGTTCAGCAAGGCGCTGGGGCTGTCGATGGTGGCGACCGAGTATAATCCGTTACGCTGGCAGCGGTTTTCGGCGCGGGTGCTGGGGGCGAATGCGCGGGCGGAGGACGATGCGGCGCTGCGCTTGCAGTTCAAGGCGGCGCTGGGCCGGCTGGCCTGGCAGCGCGACCAGGATGTGGCGACGGCCAAGACGACCACGCCGGTTGAGGAGGGGTTTGGCCGGCTGGATGCGCTGAACCGGATTGGCAATGCGGTGTTTGCGGTCAATACGCGGCAGGCGGGGAATTATGCGGCGATCACCGCGCCGGTGAATTTCCCGCATATCTGGTCCGCACCGCGGTTCGACTGGGTGCAGTACAACGGCTCGATCGAGCAGCCGATGGTGCGCAATGCCGGCGAGGCGCTGGGGGTTGCCGCCCCTTCGGTGTTTCGCAAAGTTGAGGGCGGGCTGCCGGTTTACAGCACGGCGGTGCAGCCGCGGGTGATCCATGCGATGGAGCAGATGCTGGCGGGGCCGCAGCCGAAGGGCAGTTTTGGCGGGCTGCGGTCGCCGGCCTGGCCGGAGGAGGTGCTAGGCAAGATCGACCAGCCATTGGCGGCGAAGGGGGAGGCGCTGTACGCGGCGAATTGCCAGGGCTGTCATTTGCCGTCGCCGCGCAGTGCGGCATTCTGGGACCCGAAGCTGTGGGCGCCGATCGGGGGCGGGCAGCGCGTGTTGAAGCTGAAGCTCATTTCGATCGCGGAGATCGGCACCGATCCCGCGCAGGCGGCGGACATGAAGGCGCGCGAGATCAGTTCGCTGCCGGAACTGGGGATCAAGAACACGAATTTCGGGCCGGCGCTGGGCGAGCTGGTGGGCAACACGATGAAGGCCTGGAACGCGGCGCAGACTCCCCCGGCTGGGGCGGCGGAGCGGGCGGCGGTGGACGGGTATCGGCCGAATGGGATCCGGGCGGAGCTGGCGTACAAGGCGCGGCCGTTGAACGGTATCTGGGCGACGGGGCCGTTTTTGCACAATGGGTCAGTGCCGACGCTGTATGCGCTGTTGTCGCCGCTGCGGGAGCGGCCGGTGCGGTTCCATGTGGGGACGCGGGCGTTCGATCCGGTGGATGTCGGGTATCAGACGACGCCAGTGGCGGGGGATTTCCTGCTGGATACGCGGGTGCGGGGGAACTTCAACACCCGGCATGTGTTCGATGACCTGCCGCGGGGGAATGGGGTGATCGGGCGGCGGTTGAGCGAGGACGAGCGGCGGGCTTTGGTCGAGTTTCTCAAGACTTTGTAGGGAGGATTCTTCTTTTTGTGAACAAAAAGAAGCAAAAAAACTGTATCCGATTGGGCTGGGCGCAATGATGGGCGCCAGGTGGGTCGCTTGGGGCTTTCGCTCGGGGTGGGATAGTGGGTTTACTTAATGGATGAAGTTTTTTTGCTTCTTTTTGTTCACAAAAAGAAGACTCTTATGCTTCGCAGCCGTTCTCTCTTAGCAGCTCGATAACCGCCTCCGGCGGCACGTCGCGTTTGGTGAAGGCTTGGCCGATGCCGTTCACCAGGACGAAGGCGAGTTGGCCGTCGCGCATTTTCTTGTCTTTGCGCATGTGGGCGATGAGGCGTTCGGCGGAGAGGCGGCGGTTGAGTTGGGTGAGTTCCGCCGGCAGGCCGATGGTGTCGAGGTGACGGATCACGCGGTCGGCGTCGGCTTGAGCGCAGAGGCCGAGTTTGGCGGAGAGGCGGAAGGCCAGGCCGATGCCGGTGGCGACGGCTTCGCCGTGCAGGATGGTGCCGTAGCCGAGTTCGGCTTCCAGGGCGTGGCCGAAGGTGTGGCCGAGGTTCAGCAGGGCGCGGCCGTCATTGGGTTTTTCCTCGCGCTCGTCATCGCCGACGACCATGGCCTTGAAGGCGCAGGCGCGCAGGACGGCTTCGGCCTGGGCTTCCGGATTGCCGGCGACGACGGCGGCGCCGTGGGTTTCGCACCAGTCGAAGAAGGCGGCGTCGCCGATCAGGCCGGCCTTGGCGATTTCGGCGTAACCGGCGCGGAGTTCGCGGGGGGGGAGGGTGGCGAGGGCTTCGGTGTCGGCCAGGACCATGCGGGGCTGGTGGAAGGCGCCGAGGAGGTTCTTGCCCTGTTGGGTGTTGATGCCGGTCTTGCCGCCGACGGAGCTGTCGACCTGGGCCAGCAGCGTGGTGGGGATCTGGACGAAGGGCAGGCCGCGCAGGGCGGATGCGGCGACGAAGCCGGCGAGGTCGCCGACGACACCGCCGCCGAGGGCGATGATGGCGGTGCGGCGCTCGATGCCCCAGTCGAGGACCTGGTTGGCGACCTGGTTGAAGGTTTCGAAGGATTTGGAGGTTTCGCCGGGCGGGACGGTGATGGTGGTGTGGGTGAAGCCGGTGGCGTCCAGGCTGGCTTGCAGGCGGGGCAGGTGCAGGGCGGCCACCGCGGTGTCGGTGATGATGACGACGCGTTTTTGCGGCAGGACGGGGGCGAGGAGGGCGCCGGCGCGGGCGATCAGGCCTTCGCCGACGACGACGTCGTAGCTGGCGGCGGACAGGGCGAGGGAGAGGCGGCGGGGCGGGGCCCAGGCGGTGAGGGCGTCGAGGACGAGGGAGGTGGTGTGGTCCGGGCTGTCGTCGCTGCAATCGACGGCGAGGTCGGCTTCGGCGTAGACCGGGTAGCGCTGGGCCATCAGTTTGGCGAGGATTTCGGCGGGGTCGCCGGCGTTGAGCAGGGGGCGGTGGGTCCGCCCGGCGACGCGGCGCAGGAGCAGCGGCAGGGTGGCGCGCATCCAGATGCTGACGGCGTCATGGCGGATGGCGGCGCGGGTGTCGGGGTCCATGAAGGCGCCGCCGCCGGTGGCCAGCACCAGGGGGTCGCCGGCGAGGAGGCGGCGGATGACGCGGCGTTCGCCGTCGCGGAAGGCGGCCTCGCCGTAGCGGGCGAAGATGTCCGGGATGGCGCAGCCGGCGGCGGCTTCGATCTCGGCATCCGCGTCGCAGAAGGGCAGGCCGAGGCGGGCGGCCAGGCGCTTGCCGATGGAGGTCTTGCCGGCGCCCATCAGGCCGACGAGCACGATGCTGCGGCCGACGAGGGCGTCCGGCAGGGGGCAGCTTTCCTTCAGGGTGGTGTTGCGTGTCATGATGGCGAAGGCTAGCACAGTGGCGCAGGGCGAGGCCACGCGGCACGCGCATGCGATGGTAATCTGGCGGAGCGACATGAACCGGATCGTACTCGCTGTCGTGCTGCTGCTGTTGCTGCTGGTTGCCGGCGGCGGGTTCCTGTTGCTGGGCGCGTTTCCGCCCGAGGCGAAGGTGCAGACGATCCAGAAAACGCTGCCGAACGAGCGGTTCCAGCGCAGCAACTGAGGGGCGGCGGTGGACCAGCACGTGGACGCGTTCCTGGAGATGCTGGCCGCCGAACGCGGGGCGGCGCGCAATACGCTGTTGGCCTACCAGGCGGACCTGGATGACTTTTCCGGATTCGCGGCGGCGCGCGGCGTTGGGGTTGCCCTGGCCGACGAGGCGCTGTTGCGGGCGTGGCTGGTGGCCCAGTCCACCGCGGGGCTTTCGGCGCGCACCGCGGCGCGGCGGTTGTCCGCGATGCGGCAGTTCCATCGCTTCCTGTTGCGGGAGGGGGTGCGGGCGGATGATCCGACGCAGTTGCTGGATTCGCCGAAGCTGCCGGCGGCGCTGCCGAAACACCTGACGGAGGGGGAGGTGGATGCGCTGCTGGCCGCGACCGCGACGCTGAAGCCGGCGCAGGCGCGGTTGGGGGCGGCGGCGCTGGAGATCCTGTATGCGACGGGGCTGCGGGTGTCCGAGATGCTGGCGCTGCCGCGCGGGGCGTTGTCGGCCGACCGGCAGATGCTGATCGTGCGCGGCAAGGGCGGGCGCGAGCGGGTGGTGCCGCTGTCCGAAGCGGCGCGCGATGCCGCTGCCGCCTTGGTCGCGGGACGGGACAAGCCGGGCGATTCGCGCTGGCTGTTTGCGGGTCGCGATCCCGGCCAGGCTATGACGCGGCAGGGGTTTGGGCTGTTGCTGAAGCAGGTGGCGCTGGCGGCTGGGCTGGATCCGGCGCGGGTCAGCCCGCATGTGCTGCGGCATTCGTTTGCCAGCCACATGCTGGCGCGCGGGGCGGATCTGCGCAGCCTGCAGATGCTGCTGGGGCATGCGGATATCGCCACCACGCAGATATACACCCATGTGCTGGCGGAGCGGTTGCAGCGGCTGGTGCAAGAGCATCATCCGTTGGCGCGGAAAGCGTAAGAAGGAAGTCAGGTCTTCTTTTTGTGAACAAAAAGAAGCAAAAAAACTTTATTCGCTTGGACTGGGCTTTCCCGGGTGTAGATACGGCCTTGCGTTGAAGTGGTACCCTGCCAGCGGAGAAAAGTTTTTTGCTTCTTTTTTTCAAAAAAGAAGACTCTCCCCTTTCTGCCGCCTGCCTTCCCCCCTTGCCCCCGGCCCGGGGGCTGACCCGGCGTGATGCAGGTGCTACACGCGCCCTGTCATGCGCCATTTTCTGGACTTCGAAAAACCCATCGCTGAGTTGGAAGGCAAGATTGAGGAGCTGCGGCGGATGGCCGGCGGCGATTCGATCAACATTGCCGACGAGATTGCCCGGCTGACCGAGAAATCCGACCGGCAGTTGCGCGCCACCTATGCCAAGCTCACCGCCTGGCAGAAGACCCAGGTGGCACGGCATCCGCAGCGGCCGAAGGCTGGCGACTATGTGCGCGCGTTGATCACAGACTTCACCCCGCTGGCCGGCGATCGGGCCTTTGCCGACGATGCGGCGGTCATTGGTGGGCTCGGCCGGTTCGAAGGCCGAGCGGTGGTTGTTCTGGGCACCGAGAAGGGGGCGGATACCGAGAGCCGGGTGGCGCATAATTTCGGCATGGCGCGGCCGGAGGGTTATCGCAAGGCGCGGCGGCTGATGGAGCTGGCGGGGCGGTTCGGCCTGCCGATCCTGACGTTCGTTGATACGTCAGGCGCGTTTCCGGGCATCGAGGCGGAGGCGCGCGGCCAGGCGGAGGCGATTGCGCGCTCGATCGAGGCGTGCCTGGACGCGCCGGTGCCGATCCTGGCGACGGTGATCGGCGAGGGTGGCTCGGGCGGGGCGATCGCGCTGGCGGCGGGCGATGTCATCCTGATGCTGGAGCATGCGATCTATTCGGTGATTTCGCCGGAGGGCTGTGCCGCTATTCTGTGGAAGGACGCGGCGCAGGCGCCGGCGGCAGCCGAGGCGCTGCGGATCACCGCGGAGGACCTCAAGCGGCTGGCGCTGATCGATGTGGTGGTGCCGGAGCCGATGGGCGGCGCGCATCGCGCACCTGACGAGGCGATGGCTTCGGTTCGCACGGCATTGTCTGCCGCTCTTGCGCCCTTGTTGGCGCTGGACGGCCCCACCCTGCGCAGCCGCCGGCGCGACAAGTTCCTGGCGATGGGCCGTGAGGCACTAACCTAATGGATGAAAGTTTTTTGTTTCTTTTTTTCAAAAAAGAAAGCGCTTCTTTTTGAAAAAAGAAGCAAAAACTTCTTCTCACCTGCGCTGTTCTTCTTCGACGCAATAGGGGGCGGGGGTGCGCGGGCTTTCGTTGTTGCTGGGGGTTTGCGGGGTGGTCGCCGCCTTGCTGGGCTGGATGCTGCTGGTGCCGCTGTTTCCGCCCGGGCAGTCCGGGTCCAGCATGGCGGTGCGGCTGGGCCAGGGCTGTGCGGCGTTGCTGCCGGGTGCCGGGGTGCTGGCGCTGATGGTGCTGGGGCAGATGGCGTTGCGCTTTGTTGGCGGGGTGATGGATCCGCTGGCGGGGGGAGAGACGCGGCTGTTGCAGGTCAATCAGCGGGAGATCACCAATACGGTGGAGCAGTTCGCCATCTTCGTGCCGGCGCTGCTGGCGTTGGCGGCGGGGGTGACGGCGGCGCGGATGGGTGAGGTGGTGGCGCTGGGCGCAGTGTTTGCGCTGGCGCGGCTGATGTTCTGGATCGGCTACCTGGCGGCACCGATCGGGCGGGCGCCGGGGATGGCGGCGACGTTGGTCTGCACGCTGTCGGCGCTGGCGGCGGCGGTGTGGTTCTGGGTGTATTGATGGCGCCCCCGCCGGCCGAAACGACGCCGGGGGGGAAGCTGTTCTTTCGCGTGTTTCCCTCGATCATGCTGCCGATGTTCCTGGCCTCGGTGGACGCCACCATCGTGGCCGCCGCCTTGCCGGCGATTGCCGCCGAGATGGGCGAGGTGGAGCGGGTTTCCTGGATCGTCGTGGCGTTCCTGGTGGCCGCGACCATTGCGGCGCCGGTCTATCGCAAGTTGGGCGATGTCATTGGGCGGCGGCGCATGCTGCTGGTGGCGCTGGGGATCAACCTGGTGGCCTATGTGCTCTGTGCGACGGCGACCAGCGTGACCATGCTGGTGCTGGCGCGGGTGGTGCATGGGTTCGGGGCCGGCGGGTTGATGACGCTGGCGCATGCGTTGATTGCCGAGAGCGTGCCGCCGCGGGAGAGGGGGCGGTACCAGGGCTACAACGCGTCGATCTATGTCAGCGCCTCGATGTTCGGGCCGGTGGCGGGGGGCTGGCTGACCCAGCATTGGGGCTGGGAGTCGGTGTTTCTGGTGAACATCCCGCTGTGCCTGGTGGCCGTCGGGCTGGCGTTCCGGCTGAAGCCCAGCACGGTGCCAACGGGCACGCGGCTGCACTTCGATTTCCTGGGGGCGGGACTGTTCGCGCTGTTCATCGCCCCCGCCCTGCTGGCGCTGGAACAGGCGCGTCGGCTGACCTGGGACGCGATGCCCTGGGCCGCCGGGCTGCTGGCCATTGCCGTGCTTGCGTTGGTGCTGCTGCTGCGCCAGGAGCGGCGGGCGACGTCGCCGTTGTTGCCGATCCAACTGCTGAAGCAGAGTGCCGTGTGGCGCACCAACGCCATGGCCGGCGCGTCCGGGGCGGCGATCGTGGCGCTGATTACCTTTCTGCCGATCTACTTGTCCGTGGTGCGCGGGGTGCAGCCGAGCGAGATCGGGCTGTTGATGCTGCCGCTGACTGCGCTCACGGCCGTCGGCTCGCTGCTGACCGGTCAGACGATTGCCCGCACCGGCTATACCGCGATCGTGCCTTCGATCGGCCAGGGGCTGTGCGCGATGTTCGTCGTTTTGCTCGCCCTGTTCGGGCATGGCCTGAGCAACACCGAGCTGTCGTTCCTGCTTGGCGCCATCGCGCTGTGCTCGGGCACCGCCATGCCGGTGGTCCAGGTGACGTTGCAGCTCCTGGCTGGGCCGCAGCAGCTTGGCGCCGCCTCGGCCAGCGTGCAGTTCTCGCGTTCGATCGGCTCGGCGATCGGGACGGCCATCGTCAGCGCGGTGCTGTTCGCCACGCTGGCGGCGATGGACGGTGAGGTTGCGGCGCTGTTTAGCCAGATCATCCAGCAGGGGCGGGCGGCGCTGGCGGGGCTGTCCCCGGGTCGTGCCATCGAGGCCCAGGCGGAAATCCGCAAGGCCTTCACCGCCGCATTCGTCACCGTCGCGGCGCTGAGTGCTGTCGCCTCGGCATTGGCTTGGTCGATCCCGTTGCGGCGGATCTGATCCCGAACGAAGGGCGCTGGATGCAAGATCGCCATTGTCGCAACGAAGTCGCTCGCGCATAGTCCGCCGATCGCCACCGGCTGCCAGTACCGGAGAGGGTGTTGCCCCAGAGCCTGTCGATCGCGGCCTTCGTCTTCAGCGCCGTGCTGCTGCTCATCTCGCTTCTGATACCATGCCTCGTGGCGGATGACTCACGCCGGGGATTCCCCGACGCGGCGCAGATGTGATTCAAGCTGGTGAGCACGGGAGGCTCGCCATGCCGAATGCCATCGCCCTTCGCCCGGACTTCACGGCTTCGGCTCTTCGGGGCCTTGCG
>CAXNGD010000005.1:0-25622 GCA_964201575.1 Acetobacterales bacterium
GCGCAGCGAAGACGATGAGTGCGCCAGATTGGTGATCGTGATCGCCGTGCCCATGACCGCCCTCAACGCCGCGAATCGCAGCCAGAGACGAGGGAATCAGAGAATGCCACCGTTGGAAACAGCCGAGAGTCCGAGGTTGGGGCGGTTGGCATAAGGGTCCAGGGGGCTTGGCCCCCTGGCGGGTCTGGGCGGAGCCCAGCCTTACTTTTGGACTGGCCGCACGCCGAGAATATGGGCGATGGCATAGGTAAGATCGGGCCGATTGAGCGTGTAGAAGTGGAACTCGTCGATGCCGTTGGCTTGCAGGGTGCGCACCTGGTCGGCGGCGACGTGGGCGGCGATCATGCGGCGGGTTTCCATGTCGTCTTCCACGCCCTCGAAGAAATGGCCCATCCACTCCGGCACCCGCACGCCGCTGACCTGGGAGAACTTCACCATCTGGGTGTAGTTCGACACCGGCATGATGCCCGGCACGATCGGCGCGGTGATGCCTGCCGCCAAGGCGAGGTCGAGGAAGCGCAGGAAGGTCGGGTTGTCGAAGAAGTAGTTGGTGATGGCGCGGGTGGCGCCGGCGTCGAGCTTGCGCTTGAGGTTGTCCAGGTCGGCCAGTGGATTGGCGGCGGTGGGGTGAACCTCAGGGTAGGCGGCGACCGAGATCTCGAAATCGGCGATCTTCTTCAGGCCGGCGACGAGGTCGGTGGCGTAGGCGTAGCCATCGGGGTGCGGTTCATAGGGGGCGCCGCCGGGGACATCGCCGCGCAGGGCGACGATGTGGCGGATGCCGGCGTCCCAGTATTGCCGGGCGACGTCATCGACCTCGCCGCGGCTGGCGCCGACGCAGGTCAGGTGTGCGGCGGGGGTAAGGCTCGTTTCGGCCACGATGCGCGCGACCGTGGCGTGAGTGCGCGCCTGGGTACTGCCGCCGGCGCCGTAGGTGACCGAGACGAAGTGCGGGGCCAGCGGTTCGAGGCGGCGGATGCAGGCCCAGAGCTGTTGTTCCAGCGCCTCGGTTCGGGGCGGGAAGAACTCGAAGGACAGCAGCGGCGGCGGCAGATCGGCTGCTGGTGCCGGCATGCCGGCATAGCGCGGCCCGGTCAGCCAGCGGGTCAGGGTCGCCTGGGGGATGTTTCTCATAAGTATATCTTTATGTGATTTGGAGATGACGTTCAAGGGCGGGCTGTCGCCCGTTTGGCTGTTTCAGTCGGCGTTTCCGATGACATTTGCGCCATCGTGGGTTTGCGCGCCGCGCGCCGGCGCCACTTGTCGATGCGACGCTTCCCATGGGGGGGTGGCTGGGCGTATGTCTGGCCGCGTTTTGCCGGATGCCGAAGTCGAGGACATTGATGCGCGCGCCATTTCGACCCGCCTTGCTGATCCTCCCGCTGATCGCGACGATGCTGCTTGGCGCCTGTGCGACGGCACCGGATCCCGCGGACCCCGATGCGGTGGCCGATTACAAGGCGGCGAATGATCGGCTGGAGCCGTTGAACCGGGCGGTCTACGAGATCAATGACGGCATCGACGTGGTGATCCTGCGCCCGCTGGCCCTGGCCTATCGCGCGGTGGTGCCAAATCCCGCGCGCCAGGGGGTGCGCAACGTGCTGGACAACCTAGCCAGCCCCGTGGTGCTGGCCAACGAAATGATGCAGGGCAAGCCGAAGCGGGCCGGCGACACCTTCATGCGCCTGGTGATCAACTCCACCTTGGGGGTCGGCGGGATCTTCGATGTCGCCACCGGCCTGGGCTATCCGCAGCATTCCGCGGATTTCGGCATGACGCTGGCGGTGTGGGGGCTGCGCGAGGATGGAGCATACCTGATGCTGCCGCTGTTCGGTCCGTCCAACCCGCGCGATGCGGTGGGGCGCGGGGTGGATATCGCGCTCGATCCGTTCACCTGGATCGGCCAGGGCGATACCGTACGCACGCTGGGGTATGCGCGCACCGGCGCCAATGCGATCGACACGCGCTCGCGCTTCATCGAAGACCTGGACAAGGTGAAGGCCCAGGCGCTGGACCCCTATGCCACGCTGCGCAGCCTGTCCCGGCAGAACCGCAAGGCCAAGATCGACGAGGTGATCGCCGATGACCGCGGCACCGCGGCGACCGCGCCGCGCTGAGGCGCATCGGGGGTGGAGATGCGGTCCCCTGCCTTGATTTGGTCGCTGTCGCGCCTGATCTGTGCCTGGGTGCCGTGCCACATTTGCGGCAGCCGCCTCGCCATGCAGAGTCCAGCCAAGGGGAGATGCCGATGACGACCCGACGCCTGTTTCTTGCCGTCGCACCTGTGCTGGTCACGCTCGGCGCGGGGCGCCCGGCGCGGGCTGCCGATCCCGACAGCGCCGCGGCGTTCATCGACCAGTTGCTGAAGGATCTGCTGGCCATTGCCAATGGCAACCAGCCGGCGGCGGCCAAGCGCACCGCGCTGGCCAATGTGGTGGAGACGCGGGTCGATCTGGATGCGGTGGCGCGGTTCTGCCTGGGCCGGTTCTGGCGCACCGCCACGCCGCAGCAGCAGGCCGACTACTCGCAGCTGTTTCGCCGGGTGCTGATCAAGAACATCAGCGAGAGGGTCGGCGAATACCAGGGTGTGACCTATACGCTCGGCCGCGCGGTCAAGCGGGAGGCGGATATCGCGGTGGGCAGCGTGCTCAACCGGCCAGGCAACGCGCCGAACAAGGTTGATTGGGTGGTTGAGGTCGAAGGGGCACTGAGGGTGATCGATGTGATCGCCGAGGGCACCAGCCTGCGGCTGACCCAGCGCAGCGACTATGCCGCCTATCTCGCGCGCAACGGCAACAATGTGCAGGCGTTGATCGACGCATTGAAGCAGCAGGCGGCGGCGGGCTGAGCGGCGGGTGAAGACGCTCCGCACGGCGACGCTGGAGATTGCCTATCGCGAGAGCGGGCCGGCGGATGGCGCGCCGGTGGTTCTGCTGCATGGATTTCCCGACGATGTGCGTGCCTATGACGCCGTGGCGCCGGCACTGGCAGATCGGGGGATGCGGGTGCTGGTGCCGTGGCTGCGTGGCTATGGGGGGACGCGTTTTCTGAATGCGGCCACGCCGAGATCGGGGGAACAGGCGGCGCTGGGGGCGGATCTGCGTGACTTCCTCGATGCGCTAGGGATCGGGCGGGCGATGCTGGCGGGCTATGATTGGGGCGGGCGCGCGGCCTGTGTCGTGGCGGCGCTCTGGCCCGAGCGGGTGCGCGGGTTGGTCAGCATTGGCGGCTACAACATCCAGCACCTGGCCTCGGCGGGGCGGCCGGCGGGGGTGGCGGCGGAGCTGGCCTATTGGTACCAGTGGTATTTCCAGACCGAGCGCGGGCGGGCCGGGCTGGCGGCGAACCGGCGCGAGATCGGCCGGTTGCTGTGGCGAATGTGGTCGCCGAACTGGCGGTTCAGCGAGGCGGTGTTCGACCTTGTGGCGGCGGCGTGGGACAATCCGGATTATGTGGACGTGGTGATCCACTCCTATCGCCACCGGCACAATGCGGCGCCTGGCGATCCGGCGCTGGCGGCGATCGAGGCGGCGTTGGCGGCACAGCCCGTGATCACCGTGCCGTCGATCAACCTGGAAGGGGCGGCGGATGGGGTGGGGGCGCCGGACTTCCCGGATCCCGACGTGCCGCGGTTTACCGGGGGATATGAGCGCCGGGTGCTGGACCGGATTGGCCATTTCCTGCCGCATGAGGCGCCGGATGCGGTGGTCCAGGCGATCGCGGATCTCGCCGGGGCAACACCGGGCTGATCACCGTCACGCGAGCAATGCGGCCGCACTGCTGGGACGCCTTCACGCGCGTCGATTTATGAAATAATATTAACGCCTTGTCGCAACCAACGCGGGACGTGCGCATGCACCTGCTTTCGGCCATTGCCCTGGTGCTGTCGCTGCTGCTCGCGGGCGGAGGGGCCGCGCGGGCGCAGGATGGCGTGGTGCGGATCGAGGAACGGCAGTTCAAGGCCGGTTCCGGGCGGATCACCTTCAGCGAAGTGCCGCTCGGCGCGGTCAATCCGGTCTATCCGCCATCGCTGTATCGCGGCGGTCCGGAGAGCCCGACGGTGCGCTTTGCCGGGCATTTCCGCGGGCGGCGGTTGGGGGTTGCCAGCCAATGCCCGCCGGACGCACCGGTCACCGGCTGTCTGGCCGGGACACCGAGTGCGCCGCTGACGCTGGACATGGGCTCGCCGCGGGTGGAGACGATGGACAATGCCGGGGTACCGGGGTCGCAATCGCCGGAGCTTGGCGGCACGCCGCGCTGGAACGGGCCGATCGCGATCTGGTTCGACCGCGATGTGGCCGCCGTGGGGTTGCAGGGCGGCTGGTTCGACGGAAGGGGCGGGGTTGCCATCACCGTGTATGACCGGCAGGGCAAAGTGCTCGGCCGGACGGTCAATCGCGGCACCGGATTCGAGTTCATGGGGCTGGCCACCAACGACCTGGCGCCGCGCATTGCCGGGCTGGAGTTCCATCTGGTGGGGGCGGAACCGCAGGGCTTCGGGGTGGACAATATCCGCTTCGGGGCGCCGCAACAGATCGACCTGCCGGGGGTGACGCCGCCGGCGCCGAAGCCACCACCACCGCCTCCACCGCCCCCGGCGCCCCCGGCGCCGCGCCGGGCGCCCATCCTGCCGTGATGGCGCCACACCGCGCTGCCATCATCCACGCCTAAAAAGACGCCTTCAGGGAGCCTTGCGATGTCCGGTTCACGCCTTCTGCTCGGATCGAGCCTGACCGACCGGACGCTGCTTTCGGTTGAGGGACAGCCGGCGATCATGCAGCACGAGCGGCTGATGACGCTGCTGGCGGAGCGGGCGCCGCGGGCGGTGGAGATGTTCGCAGAGCCCTGGCCGGACGCCAAGGAAGGCCAGCCGATCACGCGGGTGTCCTGGTATGCCAAGGCGGGCGAGAACCCGGTGGCGTTCGAGACACTGCCGACCTCGCAGCGCCTGGCGGCGGAGAACGCGCTGCGCGGGCAGCTGGCTGACCTGGTGCCGCTGTTCAGCGATGCCGCGGCCGGGCCGTTGCTGCGTGCGGCACTGACGCTGTCGGGTCCGGCCGATATTTTGTGGAATGGCGAGGCGCCGGTGCTGGTCAACTGGGGCGTCGTGCCGGCCAGCGTGGGCGAGGACGCGGGGCGGCTGGCGACGCATTTCGCTGGCGTGTACCGCGACCTGGTGCCGGGCGGGGCCAATCCCTGGGCGGCTTCGCGTCCGCCACCACCACCGCCTATGGCAGCTGCCGGTGTGGCGGCCGGGGTTGCCGGCGCCGCGGCGATCGGCGGTGCGGCAGCGATGGGGGCCGCGAGCAGCGGTGGCGGCATGGCACCCCCGCCGCCGGTCGGTCCGCCAGCAGCGGAGCCGGCGGGCTGGAAGCGGCCGATGAGTGCGGCGACGGCCATTCTCGGGGCGCTGGTGATCGTGCTGCTGGTATCCGCCGTCGCGCTGGCGGCGGGGTATTATTATGGCTGGGTGCAGCTTTCCAAGCAGATTGCGGCCACGGCGCCGCCGGCGCGGGATCCATCTTTCGATGCCGATCTGAAGCGCATCCAGGAGGGGGTGAATGACGGGCTGCGTCGTCGCCTGACCCAGCTGGAAGCCGGGTTGCGCGGCGATATCTGCGTGGCGCCGGACGGGCCGTTGCCGGCAGCGCCGTTGCGCCAGGGCGAGGTGGCGCCGCAGATGTCGCCGGTCCCGGCCCTGCCGCCGGCGCCCGACCAGCAGCCGGTGCAGCGCCCACCGGCAGCACCCGGACAGGCCGCGGCGCCGGGCGGGGCGACCAACCTGGCTGATCTGCTGGAGGATTCCACCGTGCTGATCCTGGCGCCGGTGACCACCGACCGGGGCGAGGGGCTGTCGACCGGCAGTGGGTTTGCGATTGCGTCGAACATCGTGGTGACCAATTTGCATGTGGTCGAGGGGTCCACGCCGGGGAAACTCTATGTGGTGAACCGCAAGCTTGGCCGGCCGGTGGATGCCGAGGTGATTGCGCGCACGCCGAACCATGAATTCGGCAAGCCGGATTTCGCCGTGCTTCGCCTGAAGGAAGGCAGCCTGCCGCCGCTGGCGCTGTCGCCGACCGCGGATCGGTTGTTGCCGGTGGTGGCGGTGGGGTTCCCAGGCTTCGTCACCGGGGTGGGCGATGATTTCCAGCGGCTTTTGAAGGGCGAGGCCGGGGCGATGCCGGCGGCGCATTTCACCTCGGGCGAGGTCAGCGGGGTGCAGCAGATGCAGGGCGCGCCGGTGGTGATCCATACGGCGGCGATCAACCGGGGCAACTCGGGCGGGCCGCTGGCGGATCGCTGCGGGCGGATCGTGGGGGTGAACACCTTCATCCGGACCGATCGCGAGACCGCGTATCGGGCGGATTATGCGCTGCCGGCGGTGACGCTGCTGACCTTCCTCGGGCAGAACAACATCCCGGTGCGCAGCGAGGACAATGCGTGCACGCCAGCGGCGCCGGGGGCTTCGGCGCCGGCGCCGGCTGCACCAGGGGCAGCAGCACCAGGGGCAGCAGCACCGGGAGCAGCAGCACCGGGAGCAGCAGCACCCGCGACCCCGGCTGCTCCCGCCGCGCCGGCAACGCGCTGAGGGCCGGCGGATGGCCCCCCTCCGCCTCATAGGCGAGACCGACCGGCGCCTGCGCCGTCCGGCGCGCGTGCTGGATGGCGTGGCGCAGGACTACCGCGCCCAGGTGGTGCAGCATCTGCAGTCGCGCGGGATGGCGCGGCATGCCGGGCTGTTCGCCGAGGGCAATGTGCTGCCGGAGTCGATCCAGTGGTTCACCGCGCTGGATGGGCCGATCGCGCATCTGGATGACCTGCCGCCGGAGCAACGCAGTGCCGCGCTGGAGCAGGTGCGGGTGCTGGTGGAGCAGGTGGAGCAGGAGGCGGCCAGGCTGCGCGGGGATTCCGCCGGTGGGGATCGTGGGGCCGGGGAACGCAGCGGGGTGGAACGCAGCGGGGGGGAACGCAGCGGGGGTGATCGGGGGGGTGGGGCCCGGGTGCTCGGCGATGTGTTGGCAACGGCCCTGGCGGGTGCGGCGCTGGCCGATCTGCGGCTGGTGGGCGGTGCGCCCGTGCTGGCCGGCTGGGGGTTGCGGGCGGTGGAGAATGCCGCGCCACTGCCGGCGCTGAAGGGCGAACTGGTTCGGGCGGCCGCGGTGCCACGGGCAGCACCGCCACCGCCGCCACCGCCCATGGAACCGGCGCCACCGGTGATGGCGGCGCCACCGCCAGACGTTGTTGCACCGGAGCCTGCGGCGCGCTGCCCGCTGCGGCTGTTGGGACTGGCGGCGTTGCTGCTGTTGTTGGCCGCCGTGCTGGCCTGGTTCATGCCCGAGGTTATGCGCCATGCCATGGCGATGTGGCGGATGCCGGCCGCGCCGGTGTGCGAGCTTCCGCCGGCCCAGGATGGCGGGTTGTTGCGCCTGCAGGAAGGCGAGATCCGGCTGCGTTCGCGCATTGCCGAGCTGGAACGGACATATGCCGGGCGGGTGCAGCAATGCCGCATCGCGGCGGTTCCGCGCCCGGTGCCCCAGCCGGCGCCCCCGCCGGTGCCGCCGCCGGTGCCCGTCCCTGCGCCTATGCCCGCGCCACCACCGCCGCAACAGCGCAGCGAGATCGACCAGCGGCTGGAGCGCGAACGCGCCAAGAGCGGTGAATACCAGGTCTCACTGGTCTGGGACGGTCCGGCCGACCTCGACCTGCATGTGCGCTGCCCGGGCGGCGGGCACATCTTTTTCGAGCGCACCCAGGGCTGCGGCGCGGTGCTCGATGTCGACATGAACGCCCAGGGCGGACGCGATTCGCGCAGCCCGGTGGAGAACGTGGTCTGGAGCGGCAAGCCGCCAGCGGGAACGTATCGGGTGCAGGTGCACTACTACGACTATGCCGAGCGGCGGACCCCGGTGCCGTTTACCGTGCGCATCACCACTGCCGGTGAAAAACGCGAGGTGCGGGGCGTGGCGAACGGGCCGGCGGCCCAGAACGTGACGGAGTTCACCGTGCCGTGAACGATGCCAGGGCCGCCGAGGCAGGCACGCGACGGCGCAGGTTCCTGATCGCGCTGGCGGTTGCAGCCGTGGCCGTTGGTCTGCCCCTGGCCGCGCTGGCCATGTGGTGGGGCGGATCGGTGGCCTATACCCTGTCGCGGGCAGAAACGCCGCATGATGCGGTGTGCCCGATCCCGCCCTTCGATGATGGCCGGTTGCGGATGGGGGAGATCGAGTTGCGCCGGCGCATCAGCGACCTTGAGAGCGCGCGCGCCGGGCGGCTGGCGCAGTGCCGGCCCGCTCCTCGGCCGCCGGAGCCGCCGCCGCCTGCACCCGAGCCGCCTCCGCCCGAGCCGCCTCCGCCCGAGCCGCCACCACCAGAACCGCCGCCGCCTCCGACACCGCCACCGCCGCCCCCACCGCCGACGCGCCCGGCCAATGCGCGGCCCTGCAATACCGACTCCAAGAGCGGTGGCCTGGGCGTGACCGAGACCATCCACTATCTCGGCCCGCGCCGCGGCCTGGTGACACTGGCCTATGAGAACAAGAGCATTCCGGACCGCATCCAGGTGTTCCGCGGCAGCCGGCTGATCGCCGATACCCAGGGCTTCGTCTCCGGCAATGGCACGATCTCGTTCGACTGGAATCCGCCGCCGGGTGCGCCGGGTTCGGAGCTGACGGTGCGGGTGGTGGTGACCGGCGGGCAGAGCGGACGCGGCACAACGGAATGGGCATACCGCCTGGCTTGCCCCGGTGGAGGCGGACGATGATCGTCGGATGTCGGACGTGATGGAGATCAGCGTGTCATGAACGAAAAACCCACCGAGGCTAGGCACGGAAGGCGCCGCTTTCTGATCGCGCTAGCAGTTGCCGGCGTGGTCGTCGGCCTGCCGCTGGCGGCAATGGCGATGTGGTGGGGCACCTCCATCGCCTATGCGTTCTCCAAGGCGGCCACTCCGCGCGAGGCGGTCTGCCCGATCCCGCCGCTGGATGACGGCAGCCTGCGCATGCAGGAGATGGAGCTGCGCCGCCGCATCGCGGAATTGGAGAGCGAGGGCTCACGGCGGCGGGCGCAGTGCCAGGTCTGTGCGGCGGAGGAGGCGGTGGATATCGCGCTGATCGTCGACACCTCGGCCTCGATGCGCTGGCCGGCCAGCATGGATGCCAGCGCCGAGCGGACGCGCATGGCCGAGATCGAGAAGGAGGCCGGACCGATCACCGAGACGCCAGGCAACGACAAGATGATCGCCGAGATGGGCCGCACGCCACAGGGCCAGGAGCGCATGGAGGAGGCGCGGCGGACTGCGCTGGCGGTGCTGGACACGCTGCCGGGGCGGGCGCGGGTGCATCTGTTCAGCTTTGGCTCGTTCAACGCCGACCGGGTGGCGGCGACGCAGTGCTCGGTGGTGCCGGTCGGGCGCTATGACAATCTCCAGCGGGCACCGTTGCAGGCCGCCCTGCGCGGACTGCGGCCGGATGCGAGCGGGACGCCGCTTGCCCTGTCGATCGAGCGCGCCGCCGCGGCGGTGAAGGTACGACCGGCGGGCACGCCCGGCTTCGTGGTGGTGGTGACCGACGGCACCGAGACCTGTCGCGCCGATCCCTGTGCCGCCGCGCGCAGCGCCCGCGCGGCCGATCCGCTGTTGTCGATCACGGTGATCGATATTGCCAGCAACCAGCAGACGGCGTGCCTCGCCGAGGCCACTGGCGGACAGGTGTTTGCCTCGGGCAAGGGGGCGGATGTCGGGCGGATGGTGGCCGAGGCGCTGCGCACGCCGCCGCCGCGTGCCTGTTTGCCGCGGGGGACGTAAGCGATGGAAGGACAAGCAAGGCGAGGGCTCTGCCCTCAACCCGCTGGGGCCGGGGGCCCCAGACCCCCATCCCCTAAGAAACTGGGGTCTGGGGCCGCCGGCCCCAGCGGGTCGAGGGCAGCGCCCTCGCCTTCCCCTATGTCCGGTTCCGCCCCCGGCATTCATGCTCTAGTGTCGCCCGATCGCCGCATGTCTGACAGGTCCGCATGATCAAGCCCTTTACCGAGCTACCTCGCCTGCCCGGTGGCGGCGCCGGTGCCGATATCCCGCTGGTGCCCAACAGTGGCATCCAGTTCATCGACGTGCCGCTGCCGCTGGAGAGCCTGCGCATCAGCCGCGACTGGTACGAGGTGCCGCTGGCCGAGGGGCTGGCCGCCCTCAAGCCGCTGCGCGCGGCACCCGACGAGGGCGGCTATGCCTATGAGAGCGACGGCCGCACGCTGTTCGTCTCGGCCGACGAGGAGGGGCGCTACAGCATCGATACCCGCGCGGCGCTGGCGCCGTTTCTGGGCAGATGGGTGCCGGTGCCGTTCCTGCAGGTGGAGGTGGACGGGCCACCGGGACGCCGCCGGCTGGCGCCGGGGCCGCAGAACTGGGCGCGCATCCGCATCGTCGAGCTGGCGCCGAAGGAGGCCGAGCGCAATACCCATCGCGCGGTGCTGGCCTTCGACACCGCGACCATGCCGCGCACGCCCGGCGCCGGGTTCCTGACGCCGTGGGAGCGCGAGACGGCGCGGTTCCAGCTCGCCTCCGGGATGGACGAGGTGGCGTGGATGCTGGACCTCGCCTGGGTGCGCGGCTGGCTCGCCGATCTGTATCGCGAACGTGATGGCTCCGGGCGGGAGTTGGCACCGGATGCGCCGATTGGCTGCCGGCACTATGCCTCCTACCTGACGCTCCTGGCGCTGCTGGAGGAAACCCAGGCGGTGCGCCCGGTCCGGCTGATCGACCTGGCCGCCGCCGAGCGCCAGGGCGGCAGCGGGTTCATCAATGTCGACCTGGTGCTGGACCTCGGCAATTCGCGCTCCTGCGGCTTTTTGGTGGAGCAGACGCCGGGGCGGGACCGTTCGATCGCGGACAGCTACCGGCTGCAACTGCGGGACATCTCGCAGCCTGAGCAGACCTCGGATTTTCCGTTCGAGAGCCGTGTCGAATTTGCCCGCGCCGCCTTCGGCAAGGAGGAGTGGTCGCTGCAATCGGGGCGCGGCAATGCGTTCGACTGGCCGAGCCCGGTGCGGGTGGGGCCGGAGGCGCTGCGGCTGTCGGCGATGAACCGGGGCAATGAGGGCCAGACCGGGTTGTCCAGCCCGAAGCGCTATCTGTGGGATGAGAAGCCTCGCCTGACGCCCTGGCGGTTCAATCCGGCGACCGATGCCGAGGGGGTGATCCGCGGGTCCTATCTGCGCTACCTCGCCGAGGATGGGACGGTGCTGTCGATGAAGAAGCGCAGCGGCATCGCGCTGCGGCCGCTGTTCAGCCGCGCCAGCCTGTTCACATTGTTCCTGCTGGAAGTGCTGTTGCAGGCGCGGGCGCAGGTGAACTCCTATGCCGCGCGCTATGGGCGCCAGGACATGACGGCGCCGCGCCGCATTTCCAGCCTGATCCTGACATTGCCGCCGGCGATGCCGCTGGAGGAAGTGCGAAAAGTGCGCGAGCGGGCGCGGGCGGCGGCGTTCCTGTTGAAGGATGTGACCGGCGATACCGCGCCGCGGGTGCTGGATGTCGAGGCCAAGCTGGACGAGGCGACGGCGACGCAGATTGTCTATCTCTACGACCAGATCAGCCACGCCTATCGCGGCGATGCACCGGATTATCTCGATCTCGTGGGGCGCAAGCGCAATGTTGGCGGCACGGTGCGGCCGAGCCTGCGCATCGGCTCGATCGATGTCGGCGGCGGGACCACGGATCTGGCGATCTACACCTACACGCTGACCGATCGCGTGGTGGTGCCGCAGGAGGAGTTCCGCGAAGGGTTCCGGCTGGCCGGCGACGACGTGCTGGAGACCGTGGTCATGCGGCACGTGATGCCCGGGTTGCGCCATGCGCTTGCCAATGCCGAGTTCGGCAGCGGGACGTTGGGCACCGAGCGGGCACAGCAATTCCTGGTCTCGCTATTTCGCGTGCCGGCCAGCACCGAGCCTGAGCGGCAGGCGCGGCGGCTGGCGCTGAACCATGTGCTGGCGCCGGCAGCTTTGGGGCTGCTGTCGGAATACGAAGGCTGGAACCCGATGGCTGCGGGCGGGATCGAGACGCGGACCATCGGCACCTTCCTGGGCGCGCGCAGTGCCGGGATGACCGCGGTGATCCCGCAGACCCGCGGCGTGGCGCCGGAACCGCCCGGCCTGCGCGCGGCGGCCTGGCTCAATGGTCGCGTTGCCGAGATGGGTGTGCGCGGCTTCAACATCGAGGATGTCCCGCTGGACCTCGACTTCGCCGCCATCGACGCCACGGTCAGCCAGACGCTGCAGGAAGCCATTGAGCCACTCTGCGAGATCGTCAACCGTTTCGGCTGCGACGTGCTGTTGCTGTCAGGCCGCGGCGCACGTTGGCCGGCGGTCACCGCCCAGGTGGTGGCCTCGCTGGCGATCGAGCCGCACCGCGTGCAGCCGATGCACCAGTATCGCGTCGGCGCCTGGTATCCGTTCGCCGACGGCACCGGGCGGATCTATGACCCGAAGACCACGGTGGCGGTGGGCGCCATGCTGTATCGCCTGTTGCGCGGCGGGCAGCTCGACAATTTCGCGCTGACCGACAAATTCACCATGCGCTCGACGGCGCGCTATGTCGGGCTGATGGAGAGCGACCGCCGCATCCGTGCGGACCGGGTGCTGTTCCGCGACCTGTCCACCGCCATGCCGACCGACCCGGACGCGCAGGGCGAGACGGAGGAGAGCGAGCGCCCGCTGACCTTCTCCGGCCGCTCCTTCCTCGGCTTCAAGCAGTTCGCCGCCGAACGCTGGCCGGCCAGTCCGCTGTACCGCATCGAGTTCGCTAATTCCGAGGCCGCAGCAGGGGTTTCGCTGCCGCTGTCCTTCACACTGCGCCGGAAGCTGACCCGCGATCCCGATGGCGACGCGATGGAGTTCGACATCGATGAGACCTCGGTGATGGATGCCCGCGGCGCGCCGCTGCGCCCGGGCACGCTGGTGCGCAGCCTGCAGACCCTGCCCGGCGATGAAGGCAGCCATTGGCTGGATGCCGGGCAGCTCGCCACGCTGGATGCCATCCTGGCCGCCATGGCCGACGATCAGGAGCGCTAGATGGTATTCTTGTCCAAGTCAGAGTCAAGAAAGCGCGTTCTTTTTTGTAAAAAAGAACCAAAAAACTTTCATCCATTAGGCTCGGCGCAAACGGATAAAAGTCTTTTTGCTTCTTTTTCTACAGAAAAAGAAGATTCTTCCTTCCTTCTCTCTACCCCGGTCTGACACCATGTCCGAAGCCGCCACCCAGAACCTCGTCCGCCTCTGCCAGGACACCGAGCGCGCCGCGCAAGGCGCCCTGTCCTGGTTCCGCGACTACCCCGACCGCGTCGCGGCACAGCGTCCGGTGCTGGAGAAGGAGTTCCGCCTCGCCGCCGTCGAAGCCCGCAAGCTGCGCGTGGCCGTCGAGCGCGCGGTTGCTGTCGGCGTCTACGGATTGTCACAAGCGGGCAAGAGCTACCTGATCTCGACCCTGGCGCGGCCGTCCGGCGGCGAACTCACCGCCATGCTCGATCGCCCGCGCAGCTTCCTGGCCGACATCAATCCGGAGAGCGACAAGGAAGCCACGGGCCTGGTCACCCGCTTCACCATGCGGGTGGAGAAAGGGCCGGACGGCTTCCCAGTGCGGCTGCGCCTGTTGTCCGAAGTCGACCTGGTCAAGATCCTGGCGAATTCCTGGTTCTGCGACGCGCTGGATGCGGAGAAGGCCAGTGCGGGTCTGACTGATGCCATCGCCGACGTGCTGGGTGCCGCCGAACGCGATGCGGCCGGGGCGGCGGAAAACAACGAGGTGCGCCAGGAAGATATCTGGGACCTCAGCAAATACTGCGACAACGAGTTCCGCGGCTATGCCGACGCCCAGGCAATCCGCTCCGGCACGTTCTGGGACCGCATGGCGGCCGTGCTGCCGCGCCTGCCGCTGGAGCGCCGGGTCGATATCTATGCGCTGTTGTGGAACCGCTTTCCAAAATTCACCGACGTGCTGACCCGCCTGACCGCGCGGCTGAAAACCCTGCGCTTCGATCGCGAGGCCTGGGCGCCGATCAGTGCGCTGGTGCCGAAGACCGAGAGCGTGCTGAAGGTCGACACGCTGGATCACCTGGCGGATACCGGCCAGCCGCAGATCGAGATCACCGCCCAGAACGGCGCGCGCTGCACCATGACGCGCCCCGAGCTGACCGCGCTGATCGCCGAGCTGCAGATCACCATGTCCGAGCTGCCCTGGCCGATCTTCCAGGCCACCGACCTGCTCGATTTCCCCGGCGCGCGCGAACGCACCGGCAAGGACCATGCACTGGAAATCTCAGCCCGCGCCAACATGCTTGGCGAATTCTTCCTGCGCGGCAAGGTCGCCTATCTGTTCGAGCGTTACGCCGCCGAACGGGAACTGAACGCCCTGCTGCTGTGCATCAAGGAGAGCAACAACGCCTACGACGCGACCATCCGCCAGTCGATCCGCAACTGGATCAACCGGACGCACGGAAACTCGCCGGAGGCGCGCGCGCGGGTGGAAACGGCGTTGTTCATCATGCTCACCCGCATGGACATGCATTTCAACCGCACCCCGGGCCGCGATGACTCGATGGCGTCGGACGACCTCTGGGAAGCCCGGGTGAAGGCCAGCCTGCTGCAACCGTTACAGGAGGCAAATGGTTGGCTGGACAACTGGCACCCCGGCCAACCGTTCAGCAACACCCTGCTCGCGCGCAATCCCGGCAAGTCGCAATCGCTGTCGCGCCTGACCGATGAGGGTGTCGAGGGCGAGTTCCTGCCCGGCGTGTCCGAAAAGGTCGAGCGCTGGGGCCGAGAATTCACCGCCAATCACGGCATCCGCCGCCATGTCCGCAACGCCGAGAAGGCATGGAACGAGGTGTTCCGCCTCAACGATGCGGGCATGGGCTATCTGGTGGAATCGCTGTCGCCGGTCTGCCGGCCGGAGCTGAAGCTGAACCAGCTGACCAACCAGGCCGCCATCCTGCGCGGCGACATGCGCCGACGGCTGTCGGAATGGCATGTCGGCGACGACCTGGACGCCGAGTACCAGAAGCGGCTGGAAGGCTTGAGACCTGCGCTGGAGTTGCTGGAGGCCAACGGCAATGCCGGCCGCTTCGGCCTGTTGCTGACCCAGTTCCACCTGACCCCCGCCGAAGCCCGCGAAGTGCTGCTGCGCACCCTGCCGACAGTGGAGGCCAACCGCTCGGCCGCCCCCGCCGCCACCGGCGCCGTGTCCTCCATGCGCGACCGGCTGCGCGCCCGCGCCACGCCGACCGCCGCCGCAACCGCCGAAACCCCCGCCGGCAGCGACCCCACCCAGGATCGCGGCGCGGCCCTGCTGTCCGCCTGGATCGCCAAGCTGCGGCGCTTCTCAACCGAGACCAACCTGCATGGCTTCTTCGGCTTCGACGGTCCAGCCGCCGACGCGCTCGTGGCGGAGATGGTCGCCACCGCCGGCCGCTGCCGCCTGCAAACCCGCCTGGTCGAAGGCCTGGGCCGCATCAAGGGCGGGCTGCGTTTCGACCAGGCCGCCGATCGCCGCGCCGTGCTGGTCTCGCAACTGATCAACGAACATGTGAACTTCCAGGGCATGAGCCTGGATGGCGTGCTGTCGCCCGAGCGCCCGCGCGTCGAAGGTGGCCCGCCGGCCTTCGAGCCCGAGCCGCCGCCCGAACCGGGCTTCGAGATCGGCGACGAGCCGGAGCCCTTCGGCCCGCTATTCTGCCTGTCCTGGGTCGATGTGCTGGCCGATGCCGTCAAGCGCAATGTCTATGACCAGGGCGGGGCCGGGATGGTCGACCAAAAGCAGAACGAGGCGCTCGGCGCCGTGTTGACGCTGCTGTGATCGACAGGAGCTGACACACATGGAATTCCGCATCGCGCAAATCACCGACGACCCGCGCGGGGTTTTGACCGGCGCCTTCGTCTTCAGCCCGCCGCCGCATCTGCCCGAAGTGCCACGGGTGATGGTCGAGCGTTTCGGTGCCGAAAACACCAAGCTCGGCCTGCATGGCTGGGCGGTGGACAGCAAGGGCCTGCGCCCGCGCGTGGTGGAGAAGCGCGGCACGGAATTGTGGCTGTGCTTCGGTGCCGAGGTGTCGTTCCACGTGTTGCCGAACACGCCCGTGCGGATCAACATCATCGGCACCGACATCGAAGGCACCGAGATCTGGCCGCCGATCCCGCGCGGCAAGGCCCCACCTGCCGACATCCCCGCGGATGACGCGCCCTGGCCCGATCCCAAGGCCGAGGCACCGACCCCCGCGCCGCCCCCTCCCGCGCCGCCCCCTCCCGCGCCGCCCCCACCGGCCCCCGCCCCGCCACCGCCGCCACCTGCGCCGCCACCGGGCGAGCAGCCGACGGTCATCCTCCAGCCCAAGCGCGAGGAAGCTCCGCCACCACCACCGCCACCGCCCGCGCCGCCACCACCAAAGAAAGCCGGCCCGCCGATCGCCGCCATTGCCGCGGCCCTGGTGCTGTCGCTGGTGATGGCCGGCGGCGCTGCCTGGTGGTTCCTGTTCCGCCCGCCGGCCACGGTCCAGGAAGCCGTCGCCCCCACCCCGCCGCCCGCGCCGCCCTCGCCGGACTGCGCCGAGGCCGCCGACGTGCTCAGCGGCAAATGCACGCCGGAGAAGATGATCGCCCTGCCCGCCACCGAACAGACCCGCCTCGCCGAAGCGTTGCTACGTCAGGGCGAACGCCGCGCCGGCGACATGGCGGTCAGCCTGCTCAGCGCCGCCGCCAGCCGCAACAACCACCCCGCCGCGCGCCTGGCCCTCGGGCGCCTGTATGACCCCGCAACCTTCAAGCCGGGCGGCCCGCTCAGCACGCCCAATCCGGCGCGCGCCCTGGACGAATTCACCAAAGCCGCCGAGGGTGGCCTGGCGGATGCAAAGGCAGCGCGCGACGCCCTGGTGGCCAAGCTGAAGCAGGACGCCGCCGGCCCCGACGCCACCGCGGCCGAACGCGCCCGCGGCATCCTGACCGCCGCTGGGATCCAATAATGGAGCCAGGCAATGACGAGGAGGGACCGCCCATGACCATCGGCCGCCGCACCCTGCTCAAGGGCAGCTCCGCGCTGACGCTCAGCGGGAGCAGTGCGCTCACGCTGTTCGCAGCCCCGGCCACGGCGCAATCGGCCGCACCAGGCGGGCGCGAGGCGATGCTGATGCCCGGCAAGCGCGCGCTGCGACAGCGCATCCTCACCCGCCCCGGCGCCGCCTTTCGCCCGCAACCCGGCGGCACCGCCGCGGCCCAGCCGGCCAGCCCGCTCACCCCGCTCTTCGTCTATGCCCGCCAGCCCGGCCCGGACGGCAAGAACTGGGTCGAGGTCGGCCCCGGCAGCCGCGGCGCCACGCTCGGCTGGCTGCAGGAAGACCAGACCATCCCCTGGCAACACACCATGACCGCCGCCTTCCACAACCCGGCAGGGCGGGAACGCACCCTGTTCTTCCGCGACCGCGACTCCCTGCTGGCCATGCTCGGCGGCGCAACCCCGCCACAGGAAGCCCGCGCGCTGACCGCCACCGCCCAGCGCTCGCCGCGCCCGGCCGATTTCCCGGTGGTGGCGCTGGAACCGGCCGAGCACATCGACATCAAGCGCCAGTTCTATCTGCTGCCGATCCTGCAGGCCGAAAGCGTTTCGCTCCAGGACGGCCGCGAATACCGCATGATGGAGGTCGCCTCCATCCCGCTCTCCGCCGAGGCACCGGCCCAGCAGGCGCCGTTCAGCGTCGGCATTGCCTTCGTCGTGGACACCACCCTGTCGATGGACCCCTACATCAACAAGGTCCGCGCCGCCCTGTCCGAATTCGTTCGCGCCACCGCCGCCGAACCCGGCGCCCCCACGCGCTATGCCCTGATGGGCTACCGCAACAACCTCACCCGCCAGCCGCGCCTGGAATACCTCCATCGCGTCTTCGCCAAATTCGCCGACAGCACCGATGCCGATGGCTTCATCCGCAAGATCCAGGACATCAAGGCCACCACCGTCGACAGCCTGTCCTATAACGAAGACAGCTTCGCCGCCGTCGCCGAAGCGATCGACAAACTCGACTGGGGCGACATCCAGGGCCGCGTTGTCATCCTGGTGACCGATGCCGGCAGCCTCGCCGCCAATGACCCGCTCTCCGGCACCCGCATGGGGCCTGAGGAACTCGGCAACAAGGCGCGCGCCGCCGGTGTGGCCGTGATGGTGCTCCACCTGAAGACCCCGCAAGGTGCCAACAACCACGCCATCGCCGAACGCCAGTACACCGCGCTCAGCTCCGTCCCGCTGCCCACGCTCGGCCCGCAATACTTCCCGGTGGCCAATGGCGACCCCGAGGCGATGGACCGCACCGTGCGCGATATGATGGGCAAGCTGCGCGCCGTGCGCACCGACCAGGCCGCCGCCCAGGCCGGCCGCACCCCGCCCAATCCCGAGGACCGCGCCGCCATGGTCGGCCACGCACTCCGCCTGGCATGGCTCGGCCGCCAGGGGGCCGCCGCCGCGCCGGACCTCGTGCGCGCCTGGGCATCGGACGGCTACAAGGGCACCAACCCGCCGGAATGCCTGGAAGTCCGCGTCCTGCTCACCCGCAACCAGCTCAACGACCTCGCGCAGTCGCTGCGTTTCATTATCGACCAGGGCCGCGCCAACCTGCTCGACAGCAACGCCATGTTCGACCGGCTGCAGACGGTGGCAGCCCATCTCGCCCGCGACCCCGATGGCCTGCGCACCCGCGGCCTGGAAAGCCTCGGCGGCATCCTCGGCGAATATCTCGAGGGCCTGCCCTACGTCTCCGATATCGCCACCCTGGACCGCGCCACCTGGCGCAACATGGGCGGCGGCGCGCAGACCGAATTGCTGGACACGCTGGAATCCCGCCTGCGCCTCTACCAGGACTTCAACCGCACCCCGGAACTCTGGAAAAGCTTCGACGGCGGGCGCGACGCCGGCGAGGCCGTCTATCCCGTCCCGCTGTCGGCGCTGCCTTGACCACCCCCCTGCTCGATATCCGCGCGCTGCACGTCACCCGGCGTGCCGGCGCCTATGCGTTCCGCCTCGAAGTCCCCGGCTTCGCCATGCCGCCCGGCAGCAGCGTCGCCCTGCTCGGCAAGTCCGGCAGCGGCAAGAGCACCATGCTCGACCTCCTCGCCCTGGCCCTGCCGCCCGACACCGCCGAGCGCTTTGCCTTCACCCCGCATACCGAAACAATCGACCTCGACGCGGCCTGGCGCGGCAGCCCGGCACTCCAAGACCGCACCCGCGCCCAGCACATCGGCTACGTCTTGCAAACCGGCGGCCTTCTGCCCTTCCTCTCCGTCCGCCGCAACATCGCCCTGCCGGCGGAGATCGCCGGCCGCCCGGCCCCCGATCGCGTCGAACACCTCGCCAAACGCCTCGGCGTCGCCCACCACCTCGATCGCATGCCGCACGCACTCTCCGTCGGCGAACGCCAGCGCGTCGCCATCGCCCGCGCCCTGGTCCACCAGCCGCCCCTGGTGCTGGCCGACGAGCCGACCAGCGCGCTGGACCCCGCACTCGCCGTCGAGGTGATGGATCTGCTGCTCGCCGAAACCCGCAACGAAGGCGCCGCCCTGATCGTCGCCACCCACGACCACGACGCGGCCGAGCGCCTGCGCCTGCCCGTCGTCGCCTTCGAAATCACCCGCGGGGAACAGGGGGCGGTCGCAGTGGCGCGGCCGACATGGCGATGAGACAAGGGGAAGAGTCTTCTTTTTGTGAACAAAAAGAAGACCTTGTCCTTGGTCTTGCCATGACCCTCATCGCCGCCCGCCTCGCGCTGGCCGACATGCGCCACGACGCCGGCCTGTTCACCGGCGTGGCGCTGACCGTCACTGCCGTGCTCGCCCCCCTGCTATTGCTGCTCGGCCTCAAGACCGGCGTCATCGAGCACCTCGTCGGCGGCCTGCGCGCCGACCCATCGACCCGGGAAATCGTCTTGCGCGGCCACATGCCCTTGCCGCCCGAATGGTTCGAGACGATGCGCAAACGACCCGATGTTGCTTTCGTCGCCCCGCGCATGCGCCAGTTGGCCCAACCGGTCGATGTTGGCCCCGCCGCCAATCCGATCCGCGGCACCAATGCTGATTTCGTCGTTTCCGCCCCCGGCGATCCCCTGCTTGGCCGCGCCGCCGCCGGCATCGCCGAGGGCAGCGTCGTGCTCAGCCAGCGCCTGGCCCAGATCGGCGGCTTCAAGATCGGCGACGAGATCAATGTCTGGGCCATCCGCCGCGCCACCACCGGCAACCAGCGCATCGACGCCCGCGCCCGCGTCGCCGGCATCGCCCCCCCCACCGCCAGCCAGAACGCCGTGGTCTATGGCCCGCTCTCCATGGCCGCGTCCCTTGAGGCGTTCCAGGAGCGCGACACCGGCCAAACCCAAGCCCCCGCGCACATCTTCCCCAGCTTCCGCCTGTACGCCCGCGACATCACCGACGTCGCCACGCTGGAGCGCGACCTGCTGGCCCAGTCGATGGAAGTGCGCACCGAGGTCGGGCGCATCGGCTGGACCCTGTCGATCGATCGCAACCTGACAACGCTGTTCGCCGTCCTCACCGGCTGCGGCGCCGCCGGCGTGGCGGTCACGCTGGCGGTCTCGCTCTGGGGCAACGTGGCGCGCAAGCGGCGGGCGCTCTCGCTGCTGCGCCTGCTCGGCCTGCCGGCCCGCGCCCTGGTGGTGGTCCCGCTGGTCCAGGGCGGGTTGGTCGCGGCCATCGGCAGCCTGCTCGGCGCTGGCATCGCGCTCGCGGTCGGTGCCATCATCAACGCCGCCTATGGCGTGGCTTATCTGGAGGGCAGCCAACTATGCGTCATCGCCCCGATCCACATCGTCGTCACCGTGGCCAGCGCCATCCTGCTGGCGCTGCTGGCCAGCCTGATCGCCGTTGGCCCGGTGCTGCGCATCGCGCCGTCAGAAGGAATGCGCGAGGCATGATGTTCCTTCTCGCCCTGCTCCTGGCCGGCGCCGCACAGGCGCAGACCCCGGCGCCGGAATGGAACCCCAAGCCAAGCGACGGCGACCTGGTCGTCCCGCTGCCCTGCGACACCGCCATCGTGTTCCGCAAGATCGCCACCCCCATGGGCGACTCGCCCCTGGCTGATCGCCGCGTGGTGCTGGGCGACGAGGAGGCCGGTGCGGCCTATTCCGAATTCGTCCGCGAATCCCATGTCGCCGGCGGCTTCGGCGCCGGGCCCGCGGCCCATTACTGGCTCGGCAAATACGAAGTCACCCGCGGCCAGTACGTCGCGGTCACCCAGGGCTGCGAGGCCCTCACCGCCCTGCCCGCCAACCAGCGCCGCCTGCCCCAAGCCGCCCTCAGCCAGGCCGACGCCGCCCGCTTCGCCGAATTGGCCACCGTCCAGGCGATCAAGCTGCAGCGAAGCGCCCTTCCGGGCGACGACGATGCCCGCGCCTTCCTGCGCCTGCCGACCGAGGCCGAATGGGAATACGCCGTGCGCGGCGGCTCCGCGGTGGGCGACGCCGAATTCCGCCAGCGCCTGCCGCCCACTGATCGCCCGATCACCACCGTGGCCCAGTTGCGCCGCACCGGCCAACGTCCTGTCCCGGTCGCCGTCGGCCTGCTGGCGCCCGACAAGCTCGGCCTGCATGACATGCTCGGCAACGTCGCCGAAATGGTTGCCGAACCCTATCGCCTCACCCGCGGCGGCCGCATCGGCGGGCGCGCAGGCGGCATCGTGGCACGCGGCGGCGACATCGCCTCCACCCAGGACCAGATCCGCAGCAGCCAGCGCGTCGAATACCCGCCCTTCACCCCGGAGGGCGAGGTGCTCGCCCTGCCCACGCTGGGCTTCCGCGTCGCCCTCGGCCTGCCGATCATCGCCAATGTCGGCACCTCTGGAGCGCTGCGCGCAGCCTGGGACAAGGAGCTGGCGCAACAGGAAACCGCGGCCGACGCGGATCCCCGCGTGCTGGCCGAGAAGCTCGAAGCACAGCTGGTCGACCCCGCCCAGAAAAAGGCCGTCGCCACCTTGCGCGCCAATGTCGAGAACGAGCGCAGCCGCCGGGTCCAGGCGGATGAACGCGCCGCCCGCAGCGCCATCGGCTCGGGCGCGGTGCTGATTCGCTCCTGGCGCAACGATTACCGCAGTACCTTGTCGCTGCAGCGCATCGTCGCGGACATGGAAACGGCGGCAAAGGCAGCGCGCACCCCGGCCGAGAAGCAGCGCATCGAGGCCGAGGTGGCTGACGCGAAGGAGCGTCTGGTCCTGTGGAACCGCTCGCTGGACACCGCCTTTGCCGCGCTGTCCAGCCTGTTGCTGCAACAGGCCGATCTGCCGAAACCGCTGCTCGATGCCCAGCTCGCCGTCTGGCGCACCGAGAATGCCCAGCCCGCCTTCCAGACCCTGCGCGACTTCGCCGGCTGGTTCACCGAGGAGGTCGACCGCGCCCGGCCGGGGCGCAGCGTCAATCCGGAGGCGCTGCGACGCAAGCTGACCACCGGGATCCAGTGATCGATCATTCTGCTTCACGCATTGGTGATCTGCCGTGATGTGCCAACCGCCGCATTCCAGCCACGCCAAACTGTGATAAGATGACAGAGTGTTAAGCCTACCTTTGAGGGAACGAACTCGCATGATGTCGATTGGTCGCTGGACTCCAGTGACAATGGTGATGGTGGGCGCGATCGCGCTCGCCAGCTGCGCCGACCAGAAATCCAACCTCACTGCCCAGGGCGCGGGCATCGGTGCCGTGGGTGGTGCGGTGATCGGTGGCCTGTTCGGCGGCACCCGCGGGGCGCTGATCGGGGCCGCCGCTGGTGCGGCTGCCGGCGGCCTGGGCGGCTATGCCCTGGGCACGCAACAGGAGCAGTTCGCCTCCACCGAAGAGGAACTGAAGGTCCGCACCGAGCGCGCCCGCAACATCGCCGGCACCCAGCGCGGCGAAGCCGACCGGGCGCGCAATGCGGCGGCGAATTACGAACGCAGCCTGGCGCCGCTGAATCAGCAGGTGGCAGCGGGACGGCAACTGAACAGCACGCAGCGCAGCACCCTGGCCCAGGCCCAGGCCGACCGGAACGACATCAAGGCCAAGCTGGAAGCCGGCACCAAGGCGTCGGACGAAATCCGCGCCGCGGTCACCAACCTGCGTGCCAAAGGCCAGAACACCAACGCGCTCGAGGCCGAAGGCCGCGACCTCGCCGCCAGCAATTCCCGGCTCCAGGGCGCGCTGGATCGCATGAACGGAGCGCTTGGAAAGATCGAGGCATGAAGACAGCGCTTCGTCTCGCCCTGGTGCTCGGTGCGCCGGTTGCCTTTGCAACCGGCTGCGCCCCGCCGCAGAACTGCGACCCGTCACGCGACCGGAGCATCTTCCAGGTGGCTGGCTGCGTGACCGCCGGCGGCTACCAGCAGCGCGTCGACCGGCTGTCCACCGCGGCCGACCAGGCCGATGCCGACCGCTCCGCCGCCGAGGCTGACCGTCGCGCCGCCGAGGCCCGGCGCGACACCGCGGCCTCACGCGCCGCCGGCATGCGGGCCGAATTGGCCAGCCAGCAGACCCGTTCGATTGCCCTGGAGCGCGACATCCAGAACGCGCGCCAGCGCACCCGGGTGGATCAGCAACGGCTGGGCCAGTTGGAATCGGATCTGACCGGCCTGCGCGCCGAACAGGACCGCCTGCGGGCGGCACCGCCCAGCCCGCAGCAGCAACAGCAGTTGCAGGATCTGCGGCGCCGGCAAGAGACGCTGGAGACCCAATGGGACCGGCTGCGCGCCGCCGCCCCGCGGGACTAGGTCTTTACGACTGAGCTTGCCGAAACAGTCCGGGTCACCTGCAGCAGGTGGCTCGGACGCTCCGGCGCGACGCCTGCGCACATGGCTCCATGGAACCGCCCCAGCAGCCACGCAGAGAACGCATCCACACACGCGCGTCTTCGTGCCCCTCTGGACGCCACGCCGGCTTCTATAGGATGGTGGCGCCAGCCAGTAACAATGGCGCTGCTCGCTCGCCGCCCCCCGGCGAGGAACAAGAAGCGTGCCGCAAGGGAGACCCGCCATGACCTCGCCCAATGACAAACCCACCGGCACGTCCCGCCGGCGCCTCCTCGGCACAGCACTCGCCCTGCCAGGCGTCATGCTCGGCCGCACCGCCCAGGGCCAGGCTGGCGGCGGCCTCGGCACCGCCGCCAGCCCCATCACCATCCGGATGCTGGCCACCTCCTCCTATTCCAACCAGTGGCAAACCGCAGTGGTGCCTGAGTTCAACAAGCTCTTCCCGCACATCAAGGTCCAGATCGACGGCGTCCCCTACAACGAACACCTCGCCAAGATCATGCTCGACATCACCGGGGCAAAACCCACCTACGACGCCTACGCCATCGACGACCCGTGGGTTCCCCAGGTCGCCCAGACCGGCCAGCTTCTCGACCTCAAGAAAGAGGCGGCCGCCTGGACCGACGCAGATTTCGACTGGAACGACTTCAACCCCGCCCCCCTGGCCGCAAGCGAGTGGAAAGGCGTCCAGTATGGCGTCCCGGTCCGCTCCAACCTGCTGCTGATGTTCTATAACCGCACCCATTTCGCCAAGGCCAGCCTGCCCGAACCCACGCCCAAGCTCACCTGGACCGACTTGCGCGCCCAGTTGCCCAAGCTGGTGCAGAACCTCGGCGGCAGCGGCCCGGCCAATGCCTGGGGGATCAGCGCCTACTTCACCCGCGACACCCTGACGCCGTGCACCTGGCAGGCCATCCTGAACGCGCATGGCGGCGAACTGGTCGACCCCGGCGGCAAACCCATTTTCGACAACGAGGTCGGTCGCCACGCCCTGCAGACCCATATCGACCTGCTGCAATGGGCCCCCCCCGGCGCCCGCGCACACGGCTTCACCGAGTCGCTCCAGGCCTTACGCCAGGGCCAGTCCGCGGTGATGTTCCAGTGGGGCCGCGTCTTCCGCGGCACCGCCGTCGATGCCGGCTCCACCACCCTCAAAACCGAGGAGGTCGGCATCCAGGTCATGCCGGTCGGCAGCGCCCGCGCCGGCACCCATCGCGGAATCTGGAACGGCTGCGTCGCCCGCAAAACTCCGAACCAGCGCGCCGTCTGGGCCTTCTGGCAGTGGCTCAGCTCCAAGCAGGGCGAAATCTACGCCTCCGACGCGGCGGGATCGTTCCCGGCGCGCAAGTCGACCCTGGCCAGCAATCCCGCCAGCGCCTGGCTCAAGCCCGTCTTCGTCGCCCTGCAGGAGGGCTACGAAGTCGCCGCCGCCGGCCGCATGTGGCGCCCCCGCTCGGCCAAGTCCGACCAGGCCCAGCAGATCCTGGCCGACGAAACCGCCCGCGCCTTCAGCGGCGACGTCAAGGTGGCCGAGGCGCTGACCAGCGCTTCGCGGAAGATTGAGCGGTTGCGGCTGTAGCAAGGAAGCAAGCGGTTCTTTTTTGAAAAAAAGAACCAAAAAATCTTTATCCGTTTGCGCTGTGCCTATCGCGTAGAGCACGGTGCAAATGGATAGAAAGGGCGGATTCAAGTTTGGGAGCGAACGCCGCCGGGAGGCCCTATAGGATAGGGTGTCCCGATGGGTTCTCACCGACGCGCGCTGACGATTGTTGATCGGACGACGATTGAGCTTCGTTTGCAGGACGGCTGGAGCGTGCGGGCGATA